>NZ_FNWN01000022.1:0-53017 GCF_900108415.1 Selenomonas sp. KH1T6 | reverse complement strand
CAGCAGCCCATGATGCAGCAGGGGCAGCAGATGCAACAGACGCCCCAGGGGCAGCAATCAATGTCACAACAAAATCAGACTCTTCAGCAGGAACCGTTCTTTATGCAACAGCTGCGGATGCAGCATCAGCAGGGGCAGCTCACCCAGCCAAATTCTCCTCAGCAGGAGGCCATGCAGCAGGCCAAGGCACAGCTTATGAGCCAGACTATGGAGAACACTCCTCAGACCATGGAAACCATGAAGGATCTGGCTCAGCTGCTCTTGAAGAACGCCCAGCTTACCCAGCGGGATGCCCAGCTTCTGCAGAATTTTGTCAATGGCCGTCAGAGCACCATGGGGGAGCAGGAGGCCAGACAGCTGCAGCAGCTTATCCGCCTTTGCCAGCAGAACGTGCCCGTCACTGTCCAGCAGGCGGCTTTGCAGCAGAATATACCCGACCTTCCCAGGCTCTATGCCTTTATGCAGCTTTGCGATATGGCTAATACCCGCCAGATGAATGGCAAGCAGCTGAAAAATGCAAGCCGTGACGTAGCGGCTTTCGTGCTGGCCATGCGGGGTTCCATGTCAGGGGATAATTCCGTGGTGCAGGGGCAGCGGGCCCTGAGTTTTATGATGCCCATGTATTTAGGGGAAAATGAGCAGAGCTATCCTTCCTATATTCATGTTTACGACGAGGCCAGGCAGGATCCGGAAACTGGTTATCTGAAAAAGGAAACCTGGCTCAGGCTTTGCGTGCTGACGGAAAATATCGGGGCAGTGGAGCTTACCTGCCGGGTCTTTGACGAAAACCAGCTGGATATGAGGCTTTTCTTCTCGGATTCTGAGATTGCTGATGAATTCCGGGCCAGCATGCAGGATATAAGGCGGGCCCTTAGAGGCTCAGATAATCTGAAACTCAATGAGCTGAAGGTAGGGGCTGTGGGAGAGCGGCGTTTTATCTGAGAAAAGTCTGCCAGCAGGCAGGAATAGCGGGCTGGGAAGCGAATAAGAGCAGAGAGGAAATGGGATAACGAGGTAGGTGAGAGATATGCCCAGGAGGGGGAGCCGTCCCATAGAGGAGCCGGAAACTGATCCTAATGCAGAAGCCAAAGCGGTGGCTCTGCGCTATGATATGGAAAGGGACAGGGCCCCCAAGGTGGTGGCCAAGGGCAGGGGCTATGTGGCGGAAAATATCATGGCGGCGGCTCAAAGGGCTGCTGTGCCGGTATATCAGAACAAGACCCTGGTGAATATGCTGATGGCGCTGGATATAGACAGGGAGATACCCCCGGAGCTCTATCGGGCCATTGCAGAGGTCATGGCTTATGTCTACCGCATAGACAAGCACGCCGGGGAGCGTCGCAAGAAAAACAACCAGAGGTAGAAAAAGAAGGTCCTGCGGATGGATAACAAGAGCCTGGGGAGCCGCGGCGAGGAAGCTGCGGCTCTCTATCTGAAGCGTCACGGCTATGAGATACTTGAGCGGAATTTCAGAGTGCCCGCAGGGGAGATTGACATTGTGGCGGGCATAGGGGATATTCTTGTCTTTGCAGAGGTGAAGACCCGCCGCTCAGGGAAATGCGGCCAGCCTGCCCAGGCTGTGGGCTATCGCAAGCAGCAGAAGATCATCATGACAGCAAAATGGTATTTGAGGCAGAGGCATCTGGAAGAGTGCCCCTGCCGTTTTGACGTGCTGGAAGTCTATGCTCATGGCGAGACCTGCCATATCAGGCATTTGCCGGGAGCCTTTGAAGCGTAGAGGAAAGGGGGAGTAGGATTGTTTGCCAGAACATTCGGAGCGGCTACCCTGGGGGTGGATGGGGTGATCATCACCACGGAGGTTGATGCAAGCTCCGGCTTGCCAGGCATGGATATAGTGGGCTTGCCGGATGCAGCGGTGAAGGAATCAAAGGAACGTGTGCGCACCGCTATCCGCAATACGGGCATCAAGCTGCGGCAGGAGCGTGTCACTATCAACCTTGCCCCGGCAGATCTGAAGAAGGATAGCTCAGGTCTTGATCTGCCCATCGCTGTGGGACTTTTGACGGCCTATGGGACTGTCACCCAGGAAAGTGTGGAGAAGAGCCTTTTTACAGCGGAACTTTCTTTGGAAGGGAAGTGCCGTGGAGTAAAGGGTGTCCTGCCTATGGCGGTGAAAGCCAGGGAGGCGGGCTTTGAAAATATCTTTGTGGCAGAAGAAAATGCAGAAGAAGCTTTGCTGGTAGATGGACTGACGGTGTATGCCCTGAGTGATTTGGGCCAGCTGGTGCGCTACCTGAATGGCCAGGAGGCGCTGGAGCCGGCCAGGCCTCAGCCAGAGGAAAGGGCAGACCGGGATTTTGCGGATGATTTCGCCGATGTGCAGGGGCAGTATCAGGCCAAGCGGGCGCTGGAAATCGCTGCTGCAGGAGGCCACAATGTGCTCATGGTGGGGGTGCCGGGTGCAGGCAAGACTATGCTGGCACGGCGTATGAGTTCTATCCTGCCGGAGATGACCAGGGAAGAAGCCTTGGAAGTGACAAAAATCTACAGCATAGCAGGGCTGCTCTCGGGTAAGGGGCTGGTGAAGGAGCGGCCTTTCCGCAGTCCTCATCATACCAGTTCCATGACGGCCTTGATTGGCGGCGGCAGCGTGCCGAAGCCAGGAGAGGTGACGCTGGCTCATCATGGCGTGCTCTTCCTGGATGAGCTGCCGGAGTTCAGCAAGAAGACTCTTGAAGTGCTGCGCGAGCCCATAGAAGACAGGCAGATCACCATTTCCAGAGTGCATGCTTCCCTGACCTTCCCCTCCAGTTTCATCCTGATCGCAGCTGCGAATCCCTGCCCTTGTGGCTGGGCTGGGGACAAAGAAAAGGACTGCAGGTGCACGCCTGCGGAAATCAAGCGTTACAATCAAAAGATTTCAGGCCCGCTGCTTGACCGCATAGATATCCATATCAGGGTGCCCAGGGTGAAGTATGAGGAGCTTTCTTCCAGGAAGCGGGCGGAATCTTCCAGCCAGATACGCAAGAGGGTCTTGGCGGCCAGAGAGGTACAGCTGAAGCGTTTGGGAGCGTACCATCTGTTCTGCAACGCCCAGATGAATCATGCTCTTTTGCAAAAGCTTTGCAACCTGGAACCTCAGGCGCAGAAGCTTCTTGAGCAGGCTTTCAAAAGCCTGAACCTGTCTGCCAGGTCATATGACCGCATTGTGAAGGTGGCCAGGACGATAGCTGATCTGTCCGGGGCGGAAAATATAGAGGCCGGTCATATAGCCGAAGCCATACAGCTCAGGAATGACAGCGACAGTGAGTTTTAAGTGCATTTGCCTATGGAAAAATCTGAAAAATTATGTTATGCTATTAGCTGATGAGACATCGCTCTTTGAGGCGGGGAGAATTTCCCCACCGGCGGTATAGCCCGCAAGCTCCTGATGGTTGGAGCACGACACGGCGAGATTCCGTGGCCGACAGTGAAGCTTTGCTTCTCCGTAGCAGCTGTTGCGGAATAGTCTGGATGAGAAAAGGCATGTTAGGCTTTATTTTGCATGCAAAGACCTCGCAGAAGAGTTTTCTCCTGCGGGGCTTTTTGGTTTGAAGAACTTTGCCTCATTAAATGATTTATAGCGAGGTGAGTTTGGTGACGGATGAAGATTATATGCGGGAGGCTCTGCGGGCGGCGGAAAACGCCCGGGGTCGCACTTCGCCCAATCCCCTGGTGGGGGCGGTGATAGTCCGGGAGGGGCGCATCATTGCCACGGGCTGGCACCGTGAGGCAGGGACGCCTCATGCGGAAATCCATGCCCTGCGCATGGCGGGTGAGCTGGCCAGGGGGGCAACGCTCTATGTGACCTTGGAACCCTGTGCCCACTACGGCCGCACAGGTCCCTGCGCCAAGGCAGTGGCTGAGGCGGGCATCGCCCGGGTGGTGATAGCCCTGCAGGACCCCAATCCCAAGGTGGCAGGCAAGGGCATTGCCATTCTGGAGGAAGCGGGCATTGAAGTCAAGTGCGGCGTGCTGGCCAGAGAGGCAGCACGGCTCAATGAAGCTTTCCTGAAATGGATTCAGACGGGGCTGCCGCTGGTGGCCATGAAGACTGCCATGAGCCTGGACGGCAAGATTGCCACCTTTACGGGGGGTTCCCAGTGGATTACCGGAGAGGAGGCACGCCGCAGGGTGCACGAGTACCGGGATGTGTATGACGGCATCCTGGCAGGCATTGGTACGGTGCTGGCTGATGACCCCAGCCTCACCACACGGCTGGAAGGCGGCCTGGGAAAAAATCCCGTGCGGATCATCGCAGACAGCATGGCCCGTACGCCGCTTGATTCCAAGCTTTTAACAGATGGTGCGGCACCTGTCCTTATTGCGGTGACGGAAGCTGCCCCTAAAGAAAGAGTGGAAGCTTTGAAGTCGGCTGGCGCTGAGATAATATTGGCCGGCCCCGGTCCTCAGGTGGATATGACTTTGCTCATGAGGGCACTGGGGGAGAGGGACATCACCTCTGTTTTTGTGGAAGGCGGTGGCACAGTAAATTTCTCCCTGCTGAAAGCCGGACTGGTGGACAAGGTTTACGCCTTTGTGGCTCCAAAGATCATTGGGGGCAGGGAGGCCAAGACACCTGTAGAAGGGGAGGGCTTTGCAGAGCTTTCGGAAGCTGCAGAGCTTACCCGCCTGGAGGCCGAGACGGTGGGCATAGATGTGCTGCTCACCGGCTATGTGCAGAAGGAAGATATGCCCCTGTGGCTGCAGATGGACGTGGAAGAAAGCTGAGGTGGGAAGGTTGTTTACTGGCATTATCGAAGAATTGGGCAGGGTAGACAGCATCGGCTCGGGCCGCCTTTCCATTTTTGCTGACAAGGTGCTGGAGGATGTGCAGTTGGGGGACAGCATTGCCGTCAATGGCATCTGCCTGACGGTCACCAGCTTTGACAAGCGGCACTTCACTGCCGATGTGATGCCTGAGACCATCAGGCGCACGGCTTTGCGGGAGCTGAAGAAGGGCAGTCCCGTGAATCTGGAACGGGCCCTGACTCTCTCCAGCCGCCTGGGAGGCCATATCGTCAGCGGCCATATTGACGGTACCGGGGAAGTGGAATCCTTTGTTAGTGAGGGCAATGCGGTCCTGCTGAAGGTGCAGGCGGCGCCGGAAATCCTCCATTATATTGTGGAGAAGGGTTCTGTGGCCCTGGATGGCATCAGCCTGACGGTGGCGGCGGTGACGGAGACGGATTTCACCGTGAGCCTTATCCCCCATACCCGTGAGGTGACCAACCTGCACGCCAAGCAGAAGGGCAGCCCCATCAACATCGAGACGGATGTGCTGGGCAAGTATGTGGAAAAACTCCTGCGGGGGAGCGAGGCTAAGGAAAAGCAAAGCGGCCTTACCCGGGAGTTTTTATTGCAGAATGGATTTTGAGATAGGAAAGGAGCCTAAAAACATGTCTGAACAGGCTGCTGATTACAAGGATAAATTTGCCACGGTGGAACAGGCCATCGAGGACATCAAGCATGGCAAGATGGTAGTGGTAGTGGATGATGAGGACAGGGAGAATGAGGGGGACCTCATAGTGTCCGCCGCTACTGTGACTCCCGAGGATATCAACTTCATGGCGAAATTCGCCAAGGGCCTAATATGCACTCCTATTGACGGCCAGCGCCTGGATGAGCTGAACATCGGCCAGATGGTGGTGAACAATACGGACAACCACGAGACGGCTTTCACCGTGTCCATTGATGCCTTTGATACGGATACGGGCATTTCCGCCTTTGAACGCTGCCAGACCATCAAGAAGCTTCTGGACCCCACCGCCAAGGCCTCCAGCTTCCGCCGTCCCGGCCATGTGTTCCCCCTGCGGGCTGTGGAGGGCGGCGTGCTGCGCCGGGCAGGCCATACGGAAGCCACGGTGGACCTGGCAAGGCTGGCGGGCTTCTATCCTGCAGGTCTCTGCGTGGAGATTATGGACGATGACGGCCACATGATGCGCACCCCGCGCCTCATTGAGTTTGCGGCAGAGCACGGGCTGAACATCATCACTGTCAAGGCCCTCATTGAGTACCGCAAGCGCACGGAGACCTTTATCCAGCGGGTGGCAGATGTGGATTTCCCCAGCAAGTTCGGCCATTTCCGCATCAAGTCCTACGAAAGCAAGCTGGACGGCAAGTGCCATCTGGCCATCGTCAAGGGAGATGTGGCTGGCAAGAAGGATGTGCTGGTGCGCGTACATTCCGAGTGCCTTACGGGAGATGCCCTGGGCTCCCTGCGCTGCGACTGCGGCGACCAGCTGGCCCTGGCCCTGAAGAAGATTGAGGCTGAGGGCGAGGGCGTGGTGCTCTACATGCGCCAGGAGGGCCGCGGCATCGGCCTGGCCAACAAGATGCGCGCCTATGCCCTGCAGGACAAGGGGGCAGATACGGTGGAGGCCAATGTGGAACTGGGCTTTGCCCCGGATCTCCGGGATTACGGCATCGGTGCCCAGATTCTTTCCGACCTGGGCCTCACCAGCATCCGCCTTATGACTAATAACCCGGCGAAAAGGGCAGGCCTTGAGGGCTACGGTCTGGAAATCGTGGAGCGGGTGCCCCTGCAGGTCAAGGCCAACAAGTTCGACAAGCGCTACCTCAGGGTTAAGAAGGCCAAGATGGGCCACAAGCTTTCGGAAGAGACTTTGGAAGGCAAATAAATTCTTATTTCATATACTTAGGAGGAAAAGAAAATGGCAAATGTACTGGAAGGCTATATAACTGGCAAAGGCCTGAAATTCGGCATCGTAGTAGCCCGTTTCAACGAGTTCATCACTTCCAAGCTGCTGGGAGGCGCGCTGGACACCCTGCATCGCCATGAGACGGCTGATGAGGATGTGGACGTGGCCTGGGTGCCGGGAGCATTCGAGATTCCCGTAGTGGCCAAGAAGATGGCTGAGAGCGGCAAGTATGATGCTGTCATCTGCCTGGGTGCGGTTATCCGCGGTTCCACGACCCATTATGATTATGTGTGCAACGAGGTTTCCAAGGGCGTGGCCCAGGTGGGCATGAACAGCGGCATTCCCACCATCTTCGGTGTGGTCACTACCGAGAATATCGAGCAGGCCATCGAGCGTGCCGGCACCAAGGCTGGCAACAAGGGCTCCGACAGCGCCATGGCTGCCATGGAGATGGCCAACCTCTTGAAGAAGATTGGCTAAGGTTTTCTCTGCTGGTGTTTAGGAGGCAATTCCATGAAAATAGGCATTATCAGCGATACCCACGGCCATGAAGGGGCCTGGGCCAAGGCTTTTGACAAGCATTTCCATGATGCGGATATGATTCTCCATGCCGGGGATGTGCTCTATCATGGCCCCCGCAATCCCATGAAGGAGGATTACAATCCCGCAGGCCTGGTGCAGCGTATCAATGAGTGCCCTGTGCCGGTAATCATCGCCAAGGGCAACTGCGATTCCTCTGTGGATGCCAGCTGCCTGGAGCTGCCGGTGCAGGCTCCCTACGCCTATGTGGTGCAGGAGGGACGCCGCATCATCGTCACCCATGGGGACAGCGTCATGTCCAATGAGGAAAAGGACAAGATGGCATCTCACCTGAAGGCCGATGTCTTCATCAGCGGCCATGTACATATCACGGTGCTGGAGAAGCGCGGCAATACCATTTTCCTCAATCCCGGTTCTGCGGCCCTCTCCAAGCGGGAGGACGGACGCCAGACGGCAGCGGTGATGGACGATGAGGGCATCCGCATCTATGATTTGGATACGGACGAAGTTTTGCAGGAGTTGAAGTTTTAATATAATGAAAGACCATTTAGTAAAAGCTACCGCCGAGGGCGTGCGCGTCTATGCGGCGGTGACCACGGAGCTCGTGAATGAGGCAATTTCCCGCCATGACTGCTACCCAGTGGCAGCAGCGGCTCTGGGGCGCACCATGACCGGGGCGCTGCTCATGGCGGCCAATCTAAAGAATGAGGAAGCCATCACTATCAAGTTCAACGGCGGCGGCCCTCTGGGCACTGTGACCGCCGATGCTACCCCTGAGGGCTATGTGCGCGGATGCGTGGGGGAACCCCATGTGAACCTTCCTTTGAACAGCCTGGGCAAGATCGATGTGGGGGGCGGCGTAGGCACGAACGGCCTCGTCACCGTCACCCGCTTCACGGGGCTCAAGGAGCCTGTCTCCGGCAGCTGCGAGCTGACGGACGGGGAGATAGCCGATGACCTTATGAATTACCTCTATGTGTCTGAGCAGACTCCTTCCTCCGTGGGATTGGGAGTGCTGGTGGACAAGGAATTCAAGTGCATCGGTGCCGGCGGCTTCATCATCCAGCCCCTGCCCGGGGCCTCTGATGAGGTTATTGATAAGCTGGAATCGAATCTCAGGAAAGTCAATTCCGTTTCCAGGATGGTGGAGCGGGGACTTGATGCCAAGGGCATCATTGAGGAACTGCTGGAAGGCTTTGAGGTGAGCTGCCTGTCCACCACGGACCTGGCCTTCCGCTGCCACTGCTCCAAGGAGCGCATCGGCGGCGTGCTGGCCAGCCTTGACAAGCAGGATATTGACAGCCTTATCCAGGACGGCCAGGCAGAGGTGGTCTGCCATTTCTGCGGTGAGAAATATCAGTTCGATAAAGAAGAGCTGCAGGCCATAGCATCTTCTTCTAAAAGAGATTAACAAGCGAGGGGCAGGGGCATGGCAGAAGCGGAACGCGTGAAATTTTGCCCCAGGCAAAATTTCAAGTGAAGCTCTGTCATGCCCCTGCCCCGAACGCCTTAGAATGCTTTTTGACTTGTGATAAAAAAGTTTCTGGTAAAACAAAAAAACTCTTGACTAGCATAACCCTTTTCTGTAGAATAGTTCTATGTGATGTCAAGGCAAAGGTTGATCCATTAGCCCCGGACGCCAGTGCTAAGGCAGCGCAATCGAAATGATATTTGAAAACCAATAGGGGGGAAATCGCATGAAGACAACGTTTATGGCAAACGCATCCAATATCGAGCGTAAATGGTATGTTGTAGACGCTGAAGGCCAGACTGTCGGCCGCCTCGCAGCCGAAGTCGCAAAAGTTCTTCGCGGTAAAAATAAACCGACTTTTACTCCGCATGTTGATACGGGTGATTATGTCATCGTCATCAATGCAGAGAAAGTTAAGTTCACTGGAAAGAAGCTCATCAACAAGACTTATTTCCGTCATTCCGGCTACCAGGGCGGCACTACCTTCACCCAGGCAGGCCACATGCTGGAGCGTTTCCCGGAGCGCGTTCTGGAGCACGCTATCAAGGGCATGCTGCCGCACAACCGCCTCGGCGCTCAGATGTACCGCAAGCTCAGCGTTTACGCTGGCAGCGAGCATCCGCATGCAGCTCAGAAGCCCGAGAAGCTCGAGCTTAACATTCGCTAATCTGGATAGGGAGGAACATATTACATGGCACAAGTAAGCTACTACGGCACCGGCCGCAGGAAATCCTCTGTTGCCCGTGTTCGTCTGGTTCCAGGCGAGGGCAAGGTTACGATCAACGGTCGTACCATGGAAGAGTATTTCGGTCTCAAGACTCTCGAACTCATCGTTCGTCAGCCTCTGAACCTCACTGAGACTGTTGACAAGTATGACGTCATCGCCAACGTTGCTGGCGGCGGCGTGTCCGGCCAGGCAGGCGCCATCCGCCACGGCATCACCCGTGCGCTCATGGAGATGGATGCTGAGCTCCGTCCGGCTCTGAAGAAGGCTGGCTTCGTCACTCGCGATCCCCGCGAGAAGGAGCGTCGCAAGTACGGCCTCAAGAAAGCCCGCAAGGCTTCCCAGTTCTCCAAGCGTTAATCCGCTTACAAGAGAATATTGCAAGATCCCGTCAGACATGGTTTGGCGGGGTCTTTTTTATGCTTGTCAGGCCATGGGGCTATGGCAGTCAGTGCTGATTGTTGTGCATGCTGACGAATGTTTTTGTAGAATTTACATCTATTTACAAAAATTAACCCTTGACAAAAGGAGTTAAGGCAGGTATTATAAAGACCATCAGTTGAGGTTACAACTTTACAGCGTTTAAATCGTAGAGCAGAAAGAGTAGTCAGATTGCAGTCCTTCAGCGAGTCGGGGACCGGTTTTCCGGAGGTGGGAGGCCCGATGGACGAGGTTTGATGAATGGTTCTGTGAGAGCTCACCGAAAGCATTGCATAAATGCCAGTAGGCTGGGACGGCTGCCCCCGTTACAGGGCTAGGGCATCGAGCTTTTCTCCGTGCCTGAAATGAGGAGCCTTTCTTTAGGTTTGAATCGGGTGGCACCGCGAAGATATTTCGCCCCGGCAGGAAGAGATATTTCCTGCCGGGGCTTTTGTTTTTAATAATTCCTCTTAGCCTGCCCCGCTTGCGGGGAAGGTGGCAGCCCGCAGGGCTGACGGAAGGGGGAGGAGGCTGTGAGATGATAGTCAAGATATGCGGGATGAAGACAGAGGGGGCTGCCTTGGCGGCAGAAGCTGCCGGGGCTGATCTTTTGGGCTTCATCTTCTACAAGGGCAGCCGCCGCTATGTGGCGCCAGAGATTGTGAAAGAGATTTCCACCGGGATCAGGCATAGCAAGAGAGTGGGCGTCTTCGTGGATGCTCCCTTATCCGAAGTCAATGAGATTGCAGAGTTCTGCAGCCTTGATTACGTACAGCTGCATGGCCATGAAGATGAGGCTTATGCCAGACGGGTAGCAAGGCCGGTCATCAAAGCTTACCGTTATGGAGATAACTTCAACGCTGATGAGGCCGGGCATTATCCAGCAGAAATCATACTGCTGGACAGCTTTGTGAAAGGTGAGGCGGGAGGCACGGGCAAGACCTTCGCCTGGCAGGAAGCCAGCCGGGAGGTGGCCAGCCTTGGGAAGCCCTTGCTGGTGGCAGGGGGGATTTCTGAGGAGAATCTTTCCGAGGTGGCGGAAACCTTTCATCCCTACGGCGTGGATGTGTCCGGCAGCCTGGAGGAGCAGGGAGAGAAATCAGTGAGGCTGATAACTTCCTTCCTGCGGGAGGCAGAGCGATGGCGGGGCTGAAGGCCGTTCCCCCTTCCACCACTAGCGTGGTCCCCCTCCCCCGTAAACGGTGGAGGCTAAATTAAAGACAGAGAGGTGCAAGACCATGAAAGATATATTAGCCGAGATTGTGGCAAAGAAAAAAGAGATTGTAAATGACGCCCGCAGGGAAATGCCTTTGACGGAAATCAAGGCCAGGCTGAATGAGGGCAAGGGGCAGTTCGGACATTTCCGCATGTCCCACAGCTTCCGCCAGCGGGATTGGAATCTGATTGCCGAGTGCAAGCTCCAGTCCCCGGCCAAGGGGAGGCTGAACAAGACCCACTCCGTGGTGGAGATGGCCCATATCTATGAGGCCAACGGGGCGGCCATGCTGTCCGTCCACACTGACCCGCACTTCCTGGGCAGCAATGAATCCTTCAGGGAAGTGCGCCAGGCGGTGGAGCTTCCCCTGCTGCGGAAGGATTTCGTCATTGACGAGTATCAGCTCTATGAGGCCAGGCTCCTGGGGGCGGATGCGGTGCTGCTGATAGCCCGCATCCTTTCTCCCGCCCAGCTCAAGGAGTACCTTTACACCACCTGGAGCCTGGGCATGGATGCCTTGGTGGAGGTCCATGACGAAGAGGATATGGAGGCGGCTCTGTCCACTCCTGCTGAGTACATCGGCATCAACAACCGCAATCTGGTGACCTTTGAGACAGATATCCAGAATACGTTGGAGCTGCTGCCCTATGTGACGGGGGAGCGCAGCCTTATCAGCGAAAGCGGCGTCTTCACCCAGGAGGATGCGGAAATCCTGCAGCAGGCGGGCTGCAAGGGCATCCTGGTGGGGGAGGGACTGGTGAGGGCCAATGATATAGCCCGCCAGACCCGCCTGATGGCAAAGGTTGGAGAAAAGGCCGAGGCTTCGGCTTGACTATATTAGGAAATGAGGAATATCTGATGAATACCAAGGGCAGATTTGGCAAGTTTGGCGGACAGTACGTGCCGGAAATCGTGATGCCGGCTCTGAATGAGCTGGAGGAAGCTTATCTCAAATACAAAGAGGATCCTGAGTTCCAGGAGGAGTTCAGGAGCTACCTGCGGGAGTATGCAGGACGTCCCACCAATCTCTACTATGCAGAGCGGCTGACAAAGCACTATGGCAGGGCCAGGATCTTCCTCAAGCGGGAAGACCTGCTGCATACAGGCGCCCACAAGATCAACAACGCCCTGGGCCAGGCACTCCTGGCCAAGCGCATGGGCAAGAAGCGGGTGGTGGCTGAGACAGGCGCAGGCCAGCACGGTGTGGCCACGGCTACCGTGGCAGCCCTTTTCGGCATGGAATGCCACGTATTCATGGGGGCGGTGGATGTGGAGCGCCAGAAGCTCAATGTGTTCCGCATGAAGCTCCTGGGAGCCAAGGTCATTCCCGTTTCCTCCGGCACCGGCACTCTGAAGGATGCCACCAGCGAGGCCATCCGCTACTGGGCTACCAATATCCAGGATACCCACTACATCATCGGTTCTGCCGTGGGGCCCCATCCTTATCCGGCCATGGTCAGGGATTTCCAGAAATGCATTGGCGAGGAAATCCGCCAGCAGTCCGTGGAGAAGCTGGGGGGGCTGCCGGATTATGTGGTGGCCTGCGTGGGTGGCGGCAGCAATGCCATCGGCACCTTCTATGACTTCCGTGATGATAAGTCAGTGAAGAAGATCGGCGTAGAGGCCGGTGGCCGGGGAGAGGCTGCCGGGGACAACGCCAAGACCCTGTCCGGCACCGGTGAGCCGGGCATCCTGCACGGGGCTTTCAGCTATCTCCTGCAGGACGACGACGGCCAGGTGGTGGAGGCCTACAGCATTTCTGCCGGCCTGGATTATCCCGGGGTAGGCCCGGAGCATTCCTTCTACAAGGACAGCGGCGTGGCCCAGTATGTATCTGTCACCGATGAGGAGGCATTGGCAGCCTTCCAGCGCCTCTCCGGCATCGAGGGCATCATCCCTGCGGTGGAGAGCTCCCATGCCCTGGCATATCTGGAGAAGCTGATGCCTGAGACCAGCCCGGAGGAAACTGTAGTGGTGACGCTTTCCGGACGTGGGGACAAGGATGTGCAGATGGTGGCAAAGGTATTGGGGGAGGAAGCATGATGGCTACGAGGCTGGAAAATAAATTTGCAGAGCTGAAAGACCAGGGCCGCAAGGCGCTGATCATCTATATCACCGCCGGCATGCCCGATGCAGCCGGCACCATCGAGGCAGTGCGCCGGGCTGTGGAAGCCGGGGCGGACATCATCGAGCTGGGAGTGCCCTTCTCTGACCCCATGGCAGACGGTCCTGTCATCCAGACTGCTTCTGTGGAGGCATTGAAGCATGGTATGACCCTGCCCAAGGTTTTTGAAATCGTGAGGGAGATCCGCAAGTTCTCCGAGGTTCCCCTGGTGGCCATGGGCTACATCAACCAGATGCACCACTACGGCTTTGAACGCTTCGTGGAAGATGCCATGGCAGCAGGCATGGACGGCCTCATTGCCCCTGATGTGCCCCATGAGGAGGCCGGGGACATGAGGAAGATAGCTGCTGCTCACAGCTTCCACTTCATGGAGTTCGTCACTCCCGGCACCACAGGGGAGCGCATGAGCGCCACCTGCACCGAAGCCACCGGCTTCGTGTACTGTGTGTCCAACTACGGTGTCACCGGTGTGAAGGAGATTGACTACAGCGTCATTGGCAGAGTCTGCGCCGAGGCCCGCAAGCATACAAAGGTTCCTCTGGCCATCGGCTTTGGCATCGGCACCCCGGAGGCGGCTGCCGCCGCTGCTGCCCATGCAGACGGGGTCATCGTGGGCAGTGCCGTGGTGAAGCGCCTGCTGGACGGCCGGCAGGACGAGGCCATGGAGCTGATCGGCAATATGCGCAAGGCTCTGGACAAGGCTTTTGGCTGAGGTCCTGACAGGAAAATCCTGCTCTCATGACGAATACTCCTGCATGTGGATTTTTGACAGACAGGAGGCAGCAAGATGAGTATTTTTGAGGATTTTGAAAACAAGAAGAAAATAAATATGCAGGATGACCCGGTGGAGCTTTTGAAGAAAGTAAGGGTCAAGGATGGCAACCTCATCACCCGCCGCCATGGCCGCCACACCCAGGAAATCCTGGCAAAGTACAATCAGTCTATTATCCAGTATCAGGAATATATGCGCAGTCACGATGACAACAGGGAGCAGCGGGTCATGCTGTACTCCGAGATCAAGACCCTGGGGTGGGTGCTGGGCAAGCCTGAGAAGGATATCATCAAGGATATCAATACTGCCAAAGTTTAGGGGCGATGTCTATGGAGCTGAAGCCTTCAAGAGAAGAATTCGTAAGCATGTCTGAAAGGGCAAATCTCATTGCCCTTTCTACGGAAATAAATATGGATATGGATACCCCGGTATCGGTCTATGCCAAGCTGGTGGAGGGCAGCCGGGGCTATATCCTGGAGTCGGTGGATACCACCCACCAGCAGTTCGGCAGGTACTCCTTCATAGGAGCGGAGCCCTTCGTGCGTCTCCAGGTCTTCAAGGACCACCTCATGGTGCAGCAGGACGATGTCATGCGCTGCATACAGGGGGAGCCGGTGGCGGCTCTGAAGGAGTATATGAGGGAGTTCCGTCCCCTGCTGACAGATGAACTGCCCTTGGTGAACGGGGGACTGGTAGGCTATTTCAACTACGAGATAGCCGCTGTCTTTGACCGGGTGCGGGGCCTCTCCATTGGGGAAAATGAGATCCTGGGCCAGTTCATGATCTGCCGCCTGCTGGTGGTCTTTGATGCTCTGAAGAACTCTGCCAGGTTAGTGTATCTGGCAGAGTCCCAGGGCAGGGAAGCAGCGGAGGTCTACGACGAGGCTGCCGCCCGCATGGAAGAGGTGGTGAAATGCCTGGAGGGGCCTGTGCCCCGTACTGCTGCAGAAGAAAAGCAGAGGGAACAGAAGCTGGACTTCCAGGCTCTCTATGGTCAGGCACCAAAGGATTTCCTGGAGGCTATCGGCAAGGCCAAGGAGCATATCTTTGCCGGGGATATCTTTCAGGTAGTGCCTTCCCGGCAGTTCCGGGCGTCCATCACCAAGCCCTGCTTTCATTTCTACCGCAGGCTGCGTCAGGTGAATCCCTCTCCCTATATGTTCTATCTGGACTTCGGCCCGGTGAAGCTGGTGGGAGCGTCTCCAGAGATGCTGGTGAAGGTGGCGGGGAGGACGGTCTATACATATCCAATTGCAGGCACCAGGCGCAGGGGAGGCAGCCTCAGGGAGGACGAGGCGCTTTCTGTTGAGCTGAAGGCCGACGAAAAGGAATGTGCTGAGCATTCCATGCTGGTGGACCTGGCCCGCAACGATCTGGGTCGCATCAGCGAGGCTGGCACTGTGCGGGTGACGAAGCTGAAGGAAGTGGAATACTTCAGCCATGTCATGCACATGGTATCAGAGGTGCAGGGAAAGCTCAGGCAGGAGTACGCTCCCATGGATGTGCTGCGGGCTACCTTTCCTGCAGGCACCGTCAGCGGGGCGCCGAAGCTTCGGGCCATGGAGATCATCAATGAACTGGAGCCTGTGCGGCGTGGGTCCTATTCCGGCACTGTGGGCTATATGGACTTTGCCGGGAATATGGACATGTGCATCACTTTGCGCACCATGCGCATCGAAAAGGACAGGGAAGCGGTCATTCAGTCCGGTGCGGGCATTGTGGCTGATTCCGTGCCGGAGAAGGAATATCAGGAAATCCTGCAGAAGTCCAGGGCGCTCTTTGAAGTAGTGGAGGAGGTGGAAAACGGTGATATTGCTTTTAGATAACTACGATTCCTTCACTTACAATGTATATCAGCTGCTTTCGGAACTGGGGGCGGAGGTAGAGGTCATCCGCCACGACAAGATCACGGTGGATGAAATCCGCAGGAAAGGCTATGAGGCCATGGTCATCTCCCCCGGCCCAGGGGTGCCAAAGGACGCAGGCATCAGCGAGGAGGCTGTCCGTGAGCTGGGGAAGGACTTGCCCATCCTGGGCATCTGCCTGGGCCATCAGGCTATTGGCGAGGTATACGGCGGCAAGGTGGTGCGGGCTGGCGAAATCGTCCATGGCAAGCCGTCTCCCATCCATCATAATGGCAAGGGCCTCTATGAAGGCCTGCCCCAGGATACGCCTGTGGCCCGTTATCATTCTCTGATAGTGGAGAGGGAAAGCCTGCCGGACTGCCTGGAAGTCACCAGCGAGCTCTCTGATGGCATCATCATGGGGCTCAGGCACAGGGAATATCCGGTGGAGGGCATCCAGTTCCACCCGGAATCCATCCTCACACCAGAGGGGCACAGGATGCTGCAGAACTTCCTTGGGCAACTTAAGAAAATGTAACTTTGTAACATAATTTTTGCCTTTCTGAATATTCCATGCAGGAATTTTTCAGATTCTCGCGGAATAATATAATCATAGAGAATCGGGGTAACGAGGGATGATTCAGTGACGAAAGCGAGGAGATAGGCTTGGAGAAATTCTACCGATGGCTGCTGTCTAGCGAATGGTCGGAGCGTTTGAAGGCTTATGCTTACATCGAAACGGATTTGCGGCTTCGGGATTGTTATGTCCTGAATGATGACAAATGGAATGATATGAAGATGCTGGTGGGCCAGATACTCTCCATACATTTCAAGAAGTATCCCGCTGAGAGCGTATTGGATTTTTCAGAGCGGATCGTCAGGCTCTATGAAGTGCTGATAAGGCCCCTGTCTGAGGAGCAGAGCAAGCATCACCGTTTCACCATGAAACTGTTGATGGATATTTACGACGAGGATGATAAGGCAGCTCAGCAGGAAATCCGCCAGTATTTCGTGCGGAAAGACCTTGATGAGAATAAATCAGTTCTGGAAAGCCTGTTCAACTGTTATGAAGCGATGATGGAGCGCGTGCGCAGCCGCTATCAGATGACTGCCATGGCCTAGGGCGTGTTGATTAATTCACTAAGCCCATCTTCACGGGTCTTGACTGTCCCTGCTTCGTTGACAAATCCTCGACATAGCACCGCTATGCCTCCGGTTTGTCGCCTTGCAATGGACAGCCAATCCCCGCAAATCTAGGCCAAGTTCATTTAATCAACACGCCCTAATGCGCTGACCATAAGATGTGCCGGAGGAGACCTTCGGCACATTTTCTTTATCAATAAGGTCAAAAAGTCAAGAAAATCATTTGACTTTTTGACCTTATTGTGTTTTAATGAGTACATAAGGAATTGAAATCACTCTTGCAATCAAGATTGGAGGCATATATATGGGACAGGAAAAATTCACGGCCCGCACTTTGGCGGCCTTGCAGTCGGCACAGCAGCTGGCTGCCATGAAATATCATCAGGAAATCACTTCGGCCCATGTGCTGCTGGCGCTGGCCAAGGAGCCGGAGGGGCTTTTGGACACTATCTTTGAGGACTGCCAGACGGATCTGCCTTTGCTGAAGGCCAAGCTGGAGCAGGTGCTCAGCAAGATTCCCGGGGTGAAGGGCACGGACCGCCTCTCTATGGGCATGGATATGGTGCGAGTGCTGGGCAGGGCGGAGGAACTTTCCAAGTCCATGAAGGACGAGTATGTTTCCACCGAGCATCTGCTGCTGGCTCTGGTGACGGATGGCTCAGAAGAGGTGCAGTCCGTCTGCCGGGAGTTCAAGCTCACCAAGAGCCGCATCCAGGACTCCATCAAAAAGAACCGCAAGCAGAATGTCACCAGTGACAATCCTGAGGAGGGCTACAAGTCTCTGGAGAAATACGGCCGGGACCTCACGGACCTGGCCCGTCACGGCAAGCTGGACCCGGTGATTGGCCGTGACGAGGAAATCAGGAGGACTATCGAAATCCTCTCCCGCCGTACCAAGAACAACCCGGTGCTCATCGGTGAGCCTGGCGTGGGCAAGACCGCCATTGTAGAGGGGCTGGCCCGCCGCATTGTGGCAGGGGACGTGCCGGAATCCCTGAAGAACAAGACCCTTTACTCCCTGGACATGGGTGCTTTGGTGGCAGGAGCCAAGTTCCGCGGGGAATTCGAGGAAAGGCTCAAGGGTGTGCTGAATGAGATTGCCAAGTCTGATGGGCAGATTCTCCTTTTCATCGATGAAGTGCATACGGTAGTGGGGGCAGGTGCTGCCGAGGGGGCCATGGACGCAGGCAATATCCTGAAGCCCATGTTGGCCCGGGGCGAGCTGCGTTGCATTGGCGCCACTACCCTCAATGAGTACAGGAAGTACATCGAGAAGGATACCGCACTGGAGCGCCGCTTCCAGCCTGTGCTGGTGGGCCAGCCCAGCGTGGAGGATACTATCTCCATCCTGCGCGGGCTCAAGGAGCGCTATGAGGTGCATCACGGGGTGCGCATCCGTGATGCGGCTCTGGTGGCGGCAGCCACTTTGTCTGACAGGTATATTTCCGACAGGTTCCTGCCGGACAAGGCCATCGACCTGGTGGATGAAGCTGCTGCCAAGATGCGCACGGAAATCGAGTCCATGCCCGGTCCCCTGGATGAACTGCGCCGCAAGATCATGCAGCTGGAAATCGAGGAGCAGGCTTTGAACAAGGAGACTGACGAGGCTTCCAAGGAGAAACTGCAGGGCATCCGTGAGGAAAAGGCCCAGCTCCAGCAGCAGGAGAAGGAACTGCAGGGCAAGTGGGAAAGCGAGAAACAGGCTATCCTGCGGGTCAGGGCCATCAAGAAGGAGATCGACGAGGTAAACGGCCAGATGGAGGCCGCCGAGCGGGCCTATGACCTGAACCGCCTGTCGGAGCTGAAATACGGCAAGCTGCCCCAGCTGCAGAAGACCTTGCAGGAGGAGGAAGCTGCTATTGCCGCCCGCGCCCAGGGTGAGCAGCTCTTGAAGGAAGAAGTGGGTGAGGAAGATATCGCCAAGGTGGTGAGCCGCTGGACGGGCATCCCCGTGTCCAAGATGCTCACGGGCGAGAGGGAGAAGCTGATTCATCTGGAAGATGTGCTCCATGAGCGGGTAGTGGGCCAGGACGAGGCAGTGAAAGCTGTCAGTGAAGCTATCCTGCGGGCCCGGGCCGGCATTAAGGACCCCAACCGTCCCATCGGTTCCTTCATCTTCCTGGGCCCCACGGGGGTGGGCAAGACGGAGCTGGCCAAGACTTTGGCAGAGGCTCTTTTTGACGATGAGCGCAGCATGATCCGCATTGATATGTCCGAGTACATGGAGAAGCACTCCGTGGCAAGGCTCATCGGTGCGCCTCCGGGCTATGTGGGTTACGATGAGGGTGGTCAGCTGACGGAAGCTGTGCGTCGTCGTCCCTATAGCGTCATCCTGTTGGACGAGATAGAGAAAGCACATCGTGATGTGTTCAACGTGCTCCTGCAGATCCTGGACGATGGCCGCCTCACTGATGGCAAGGGCCGGGTGGTGAACTTCAAGAACACAGTCATCATCATGACCAGCAATCTGGGTTCCCATGAAATCCTCAACAAGGATTACGAGGAGGCCAAGGGGGCGGTGAAGGAACTGCTGAAGGAATACTTCCGCCCCGAGTTCCTGAACCGGGTGGATGACACCATTGTCTTCAAGGCCCTGGAAAAGGAGCAGGTAAAGGGCATTGCCGCCATCCTCTTGAAAGCCTTGGACAAGCGCCTGGAGAAGCAGGTGGGCATCACCTTAGCCTGGAGCGAAGAGGCTTTGAACGCTCTGGCAGACAAGGGGTTCGACCCCAACTTCGGTGCCCGCCCCCTGAGGAGGCTCCTGACCCATACTGTGGAGACAGAGCTTTCCAAGGAAATCATCAAGGGCGAAGTGCAGGAAGGGGATACGGTAAGGATCGAGGCAGAAAACGGCGAGTTCGTGTTCCGCAAGGGCTGAGATGTATAGCATAAAATAATGAAGGTTGATTTTGCTGATTTGTTCTTCTATACTGGAAGCAAATCAGCAATTTTTTTTGCAAGGGAGGGGGGAAGGTGTTTCAAGGTATAAGGCATCTGCTTTGGAAACATGGAGCTGAAGGACTTTTTGAAGAATTGTTCGCAAGGTTCCCACTCGTCCTTGCTGGCAAGATATACTACGCGCCTACAGGCTATCCCGGGCAGAAGGCGTATACATTTTTTGATGATGACGGCTCTTACCGCATAGTCATTGACCTTGGTGAGCACACTTCCCAGGAGGATGTGGAAAATTCCGTTTACCATGAGTTCCGCCACCTCATGCAGCATGAGATGCTGGAGGAGGGGTATATCAGGCGGTGCAACAGGCTGAAGCGGGATATGGCCTGGTATCTCTTTTCTCCCACGGAAATAGATGCGCGGGTCTTTGCCAGAACCAGGGGGGAGATAGCAGATAGGCGCATCTTTGAGGAAATTGGCAGGCTGGATGATTTTGCTAATTCCAAGCTGTTTTTATACCGCTGCATGGAAATATCGAGAAAGTATGACGTAGGATAAAGGAAGGAGATCTTGCTGAGATGATACAGGATATATCACCCATGAAACTCAGGAACGAGTACAGGCCGGAAAAGGCGTGCGGACCGAAGGATACGGTAATATGCGTTCAGGGGGGCAGCTTGCTGGTGCGCGAGGGGGTAGCAGAGATATGTTTCCCCCTGCGTGAGGAACTACCGGCAGATGCGTCCTGCCGCTATTTGTTTTCCATAGACGAAAGGGACTTCTATCTGGCAGAGAGTGTGGCAGAATTGCCCTGGTATCATTACCTGAGCCTGAGGGATATACGTTACAAGCTGAAGGGACCGCGTTTTCTGATGTATGCAGCTTATACAGCCTTCCATCTGGCTGTATGGTACCGGGACAACAAATTCTGTGGGCGTTGCGGCAGCAGTACGGTTCATTCAGAAAATGAACGGGCCCTGAAATGCCCAGATTGCGGCCATGTGATTTATCCCCGGCTGATGCCTGCGGTGATTGTGGGGGTTATCAATGGCGACAGCATTCTCATGACGAAATACGCCAACCGCCCCATGTCTTTTTACGCCCTGATTGCAGGCTTCACGGAAATCGGCGAGACCCTGGAGGAGTGTGTGGCCCGGGAGGTCATGGAGGAAGCAGGGCTGAAGGTGAAGAACCTGCGCTATTACAAGTCCCAGCCCTGGGGCAGCGTACAGGATCTCCTGATGGGGTTCTACTGTGATGTGGACGGGGATACGGAAATAAAGCTGGAGAGAAATGAGCTTAAAGAAGGCCGCTGGGTGCCACGGGCAGAAATAGAGGGGCAGACAGATGATTTGAGCCTGACAAATGAGATGATGATGGTGTTCAAGGAAGGCAGAGAGCCAGGCGTGCGCTGAATATACGCAGAAACAGAGTGTGCCTGTTGACAGCTGATACAGGCTGCTCTATAATGAAGATAGCGTAATCGCTTGGTGTGTCTTTATCTTGTGGGGATGTAATGGTCTCGACGGGGATAGATGGTATGTCGATAGCGAGCCGAGACGCCTGATCTCGTTAAAATTGGCAACTAGCTTAAATATAAAAGCTAACGAAGATTACGCACTGGCTGCTTAAAGCCACCTCTCTCTGACTGACTCCCACTAGGACAGAAGAGAGGCCAAATGTGGGATACTTGGCAGGTTTTGTCCGAGGGCCTGCTGGGGAACTTTTTATCGGAATCGGGATGAGGTTCCTTGTTTGTGGGGTGCTGATTCCTTAAACTAATCCACAAACTGCGCTCGGAGAAGTCGGTGTAGCAATATTTTCGGACAGGAGTTCGATTCTCCTCATCTCCACCAAAAGAATAGTACAGAGCCGTCCCGGCAGGGGCGGCTCTTTGACTATGGAAAAATTTGCGGACGTCAAAGCGGCCCCCGGATCTACACTCCGGGGGCCGTTTTGATATGTGTATATGTATATATGGGGCAAGCAAATGTTAGAGAAGCACCTTAGATCTTGAGCTTGGCCTGGGCGGAAACGTGGCGGTTGAAGCCTACATCTTCCTTGCTGAGGCCCAAGGCGAAGCCTACCAGCTGCTGCATGTGCAGGATGGGGACTTCAGCCTGGCTGTGGACGGCCTCGCGGCCTTCCGGCTCGTACATATCAAGCTGCATCTGACAGAGGGGGCAGGGGGTGACGATGGCATCGGCCTCTGCCTTGTTGGCGCTGTCCACAATCTGGCCAGTCACCGTGAGCACGTCGTGCTCTGCTGCCAGCTGGGCGTGGAAGCCGCAGCACTTGCGCTTGGCATCGAATTCCACGCTCTTGGCGCCCAGGGCCTCGATGAGGCGTTCCAGGGATTTGGGATGTTTGCCATCCTCGTGGTTCATGATTTCCTGGGGGCGGAGGATATGGCAACCGTAGTAGCCAGCTACCCGCAGGTCGCTCAAGGGCTTGGTGATCTTGCCCTTCAGGAGGTCAGGGTTCTTGTCCAGCACCCAGAGGAAGTGGGTGATTTCGGAAGTGCCCTTGTACTCGTAAGGATGGCCGCCCTCCTTCAGGATACCGTTGACTTTCTCACGGAGCTTCTCATCCTTGTCCAGGCGATGCTTGGCGGTGCGCAGCTGCAGGGTGCAGGTGTTGCAGACCGTCATGATGGGCAGGCCCATATGCTCGGCGATGGAGATGTTGCGGGCATTGACTGCCAGGGCTGCCAGATCATTGACACCCTGGGCGTGGGAGGCGCCGCAGCAGGTCCAGTTCTCGATTTCCACCAGTTCGATGCCCAGCTTCTCGCAGACTTTGCTCATGGAAGTATAGGCCTCGGCAGCCGCTCCTTTCAGGACACAGCCGGGGAAAAATGCGTACTTCATATTATTCTGCCTCCTTTTCCGCGGCCTTTACAACGGCTTGGATGGTCTTGATATCGGGGTTCACGGGATGGGATTCCAGCGGATTCATCTTGCCCGTGTTCATGAGGCGCAGGGCCATGGGCAGGCGCAGGCCGGCCATGATGAAGCCCTCGGACTTGATGTTGAGCTTGGCTTCATCCAGCATGCCGGAATCGGAGATGTCATCGTAGATGGCCTTGGCGTGCTTGCCGCCTACATCCTGGCTGAGGCCCATCTTGAAGGTAGCCTCCTTGAGCTTCTCGATGGCACCGGCGGGGTCCAGGCCCTTGGGGCACTTGGCAGTGCATTCCTGGCAGTTGAAGCAGCGCCAGAGACCGGCATCCTGCACGGCCTGGAGATGCTGCTTGGGGTCGCGGTTGCGGCTGTCTGCTACCAGGCGCTCTGCCTTGACGAACACGAAGGGATCCAAGAAGTCGTCCTGGTTCAGGGTGTTCTTGTTGCACTCGGAAACGCAGGAGCCGCAGAGGATGCAGCCTGCGTATTTCTTGAATTTGTTGAACTCCTCAGGGCTCTGCTTGCAGCCGGTCTCCTTGGTGAATTCGGGTTTCGGCTCCAGGGCGGGCTTGATCTTCTTGAGGCGGGCATACTTGGGATCCCAGTCCACGATCAGGTCGCGGAGCACCCGGAAGTTGCCCAGAGGCTCGATGGTGAGAGTGTCGGTGTCATAGCGCTTCAGCAGGTTCTCCACGAGAATCTCGCAGGCCAGCTCGGCATTGCCATTGACCTTCACGGCGCAGGCGCCGCAGATGCTGGAGCGGCAGGAGCAGGTGAAGGAGAGGGTGGGGTCCTGGGTCTCTTTGACCACAGTCAGGGCTTCCAGGACAGTCATGCCCACAGTCACGGGCAGCTTGTACTTCTGTACCCACTGCTTGCCCTCTACGGAGCGATGTATATTCAGCGTTACGTCCATTTTAGTACTTCCTTTCCTTCGGCTGATACTTCGTGATGACAACGTCCTTGTACTCGGTGTGGTAGCCGCCATCCTTCTTGAAAATCAGTGTGTGCTTGAGGAAATTCACATCATCGCGCTTCGGATAATCCCGGCGGGAATGGCCGCCGCGGCTCTCCTTGCGGGCAATGGCTCCCTGCACGATGCTGTGGGACACCTGCAGGAGGTTGCCCAGCTCGATGTACTGCTCGAAGGCGGTATTGTAC
This sequence comes from Selenomonas sp. KH1T6, assembly GCF_900108415.1. NCBI lineage: Bacteria > Bacillati > Bacillota > Negativicutes > Selenomonadales > Selenomonadaceae > Selenomonas > Selenomonas sp. KH1T6. Next base: position 29,141 of record NZ_FNWN01000022.1, on the reverse strand, counting down.
ACATGGGAGGTGTCTCCCACATAGCAATGCTCATATTCTTTCTCCAGGGCGGTGAGTTCCTGGGCTGCTTCCAGCAGCTGGTTCTCTTCCCGGAAGACGCCCACCTTGTACCACATGGTGTTGACCATGGCATCACGGATCTCCGGCACAGTCTTGCCTGCGGAGCGGTCACGGGTGGTGACTTCAGTGAACTTGTCCTGCCACTTGGCGCAATCCTGGGCCATCTTCTCCTGATTGCCTTCGTACTTGTGCTCCTTGGCATAGGCTGCGGCGCCGTCGCCTGCGGTATGGCCGAAGACCAGCACCTCGGAGAGGGAGTTGGCACCCAGGCGGTTGGCGCCATGGATGGAAACGCAGCTGCACTCGCCTGCTACGAAGACGCCGGGCACACGGGAGGCGCCGGTGTGGAAGTCGGCCATCTCCAGGCCGCCCATTGAGTAGTGGCAGGTGGGAGCGATGGGCACCATTTCCTTCTTGATGTCCACGCCGGCAAAGCGCTTGGAGAGATCCAAGACCTGGCCCAGGCGCTCGTCGATGCGCTCGGGAGGAATGTGGCGGAAGTCCATGTAGACGCCTGCATGGATGCCTTCGCCGATGCCGCGGCCCTCCAGCATTTCCGTGGCAATGGCACGGGCCACGATATCGCGGGTGGCCAGCTCTTTCTTCTCAGGGGCGTACTTGCCCATGAAGCGCTCGCCGTCCTTGTTGATGAGGAGAGCACCCTCAGCGCGGCTGGACTCGGAGAGCAGCACGCCGTTGGCGGAAAGGCCAGTGGGGTGGAACTGCACCATTTCGGGATCCTTGAAGGGGATGCCGATGTTCATGCCGGCCACGATGCCGTCGCCGGTGGAACTGTAGGGATTGGAGGTGCGGATCCAGTAGACCCGCCCATAGCCGCCGGTAGCTATGATGACGGTCTTGGCAGCCACGCCCAGGAGGTTGCCGCTGCGCATATCCATGGCGATGACGCCGTTGAGTTTGTCGCCGTCCATGCTGATTTCCAGCATCTGGCACTCGGAAATGAAGTCGATATTGTTCTTCAGGCACTGCTCAAAGAGGGCATGCACCATGGCATGGCCTGCGCGGTCCTCGAAGTAAGCAGCCCTGGGGTGGGAGGAACCGCCCATCTTGCGCTGATGGAAGGCGCCGTCCTTCTGGCGGTTGTAGGGATAGCCCATGAAATCCATCTCATATATGTTCTCGCCGGCCCGCTGGGCGAAGTATTCCACTGCATCCTGGTCGCAGAGGTAGTCGCCGCCCTTGATGGTGTCGAACATGTGGGATTCAACACTGTCCTCAGGGTCGGTGACGCCGGTGACGCCGTTCATGCCGCCCTGGGCCATGGTGGATGCGGAGCGGGTGGGGACCAGCTTGGTCATGACGGCCACTTTCAGGTTCTTGTTCTCGGCTGCTGCCAGAGCTGCGCGCATGCCTGCGCCGCCGCTGCCGATGATCAGCACGTCGTAGGTGATATCACCTTTTTGCACAGATTTGGGAATGTTCTGCCCATTCCAGGTGAAGTATGACCCTGCAGCCAAAGCTACGCCCGCAGCTGCCGCACCTTTTATGAATGTGCGGCGTGAGATGGTAGTTGACATAGTACAAGCCCTCCTGTTGCGAAAAAATCATGCAACTCAAAATAACAATACAAAATAAATCGGCTTTATTGTAGCATTCATTATTGTCTATGGTAAAATACATCTTTCTTATATGAGGTATTTGATTTTTCAATAGGTTTGGGAAGGGGCTATTGGAAATTAAAAAGCCTTCCTCTGAGAGGAAGGCGGGTTAGCGTATGAACTGCAGGAATACCTGGGCAGCTTTGGACAGGTGCTGGTTTGCTCCGTAGGCTGCTACCAGTTGCCTGGCCTCTATATTTTCCTTCAGTGCGAAGAAGAAAGGAGTCTCCTTGCGGGCACCAAGCCTGATGAGCATATCCGTGATGAGGGTGGCTCCCATGCCACGGGAGCAAAGCTCTGCGGCGCTCAGGACGCTGTCTCCCTCGAAGACCTCACGGGGCTTCACGCCGGTGGTCTTGCAGAGATGGTCATAAATGGTCCTCATGCACCGGCTGGGTTTCAGGATGATGAAAGGCTCGTCCTGGAAAGCCTTGAAGGAAATGACCGGATAGGGCAGGGGCTGTACCCCGTTGTACTGGCTTACCATGGGGTGGTGCCGCGGCACTGCTACGAACACGCGCTCCTCCATGAGGGGAATGGTGCGGAAAGTATCCGGCAGAGGAGTGTAGAGCAGGGAAAAGTCCACGTGCCCCTGGAGGATATGCTCCTGGAGCCTGGAAGTTGAGCCTTCGACTACGGACAGTTGGATATTGGGATAGCGCTGGTGGAAGGCTACCATGGCATCTGCCAGAACACATACAGAGCGGGTGCGGGAACTGCCTATGCGCACCTGCCCGGAGCGGAGCTCCGAGAGGTCGTCCACCCGGCTCAGGAGATTCTTGCGCAGGTCTTTCATTTGGTGGGCGGCTTCTATATAGATGCGTCCCGCCTCTGTCAGCTGCAAAGGGCTCTTGCTGCGGTCAAAGATCTGCATGCCCAGCTCTCCCTCGATTTTCTTGATGCATTGGGAAAGGGAGGGCTGGGAGATGAAGAGGTGTTTGGCGGCCAGGGAGAAAGTCCCGTCTTTGGCCACTTGCAATACGCTGCGCCATTCGTGTTCATCTATCATAATATCCCTTCCTGTTTTCTTGATTTAAAATCGGCTGGCAGACAAGGCCGCCAGCCGATGGGGGAGCGATTCGGTTTCAGACCTTGAACTTGGTGACGGCCTGGCGGAGTTTCTCAGACATATTGGCCAGCTCCCGGCAGGAGTGAGCCATATCCTGCATGGAGGCTGACTGTTCTTCTGTGGCGGCGGAGACGTTCTCGGATTCTGCCACCACGTTCTTGCTCATATTGTCGATCTCCTGGATGGACTGCTGGCAGCCCGTGGCATCTTCCGTAGCGGAGCGGGAAGCCTGGGCAATGCGGTCAGACTGCTTGGAAATGCTCTCGATGAGCTGGGCAATATCCTGGAATTCGGAGCCGGTCTGGCTGACGCTTTCTTTGGTGGTGACCAGCTGCTGGGTGCCGTCGTTCATGCTGGACACAGCGTGCTTGGTGTCTTCCTGGATCTGCCCGATGAGCTGGGCAATCTGGGAAGCTGCTTCTTCGGACTGGGCAGCCAGTTTCCTGATTTCCTCAGCTACTACGGCGAAACCTCGGCCCTGCTCGCCAGCCCTGGCTGCCTCGATGGCGGCGTTGAGAGCCAGGAGGTTCGTCTGCTCGGCGATGCTGGAGATGGTATCCGTAATCTGGCCGATGGTGTCGGAGCGAGCCCCCAGCTCCCGGATGCGGGCGGCGGAACTCTCCACGGCCTGGCTAAGATGTTCCATGTCGCTGACGGTGCGGGAGACCACCTGCTGGCCGTTCTGGGCGGCCTGGGCAGCCCGGCGGGTATTGGCGGCGGTGTCTTCGGCGCTGCTGGAGACCCGGTTCATGGTCTCTGCCAGCCGGTCGATGGACTGGGTGGCGTCATTGACGGCGTTCAGCTGGTTGTTAGCGGCTCCGGCCACATCGGTGATGGATACGGCTACGCTGTGGCTGGCCTGGGAAGACTGCTCGGTGCGCTCTGTCAGGTCAGCAGCATCGGAGGCTACCTGCTCGGCAGAACTGGTGATGGTGTTGAGAAGACCGCGCATGCTGCCAGCAAGATTGCCTATGGAATGCATCATGCCGCCGATTTCGTCATTGCGGCTCACCCAGTCTTCACGGATGGGTTCCTTGCGGTAGTCGCCTTCGGCAAACTGCCCCAGACGGCGGGTGACGAAGACGATGGGGTCAGCAAAGGCCTGGGCCAGACGCATGCTGATGACCACCACCAGCACTTCAATGATGGCCAGCAGGACAATGGAAATGATAATCTGGCTGTTCAGCTTGCTCTGCATCTCATCGGCGTATGCGTTGGCCCTGGCATCGATGTAGTCGATGTAGGAGCCGGTGTCGATGACCCAGTCATAGGGCTTGAAATAGCCTACATAGGTGCGCTTGGGGGAGTCAGTGCTCTCGCCGGGCTTGGGGAAGGAGTAGTTTACGAAGCCGCCGCCGGCGTCAGCAGCCTTGAACATGTCCTGCATGTACATGACACCCTGGCTGTCCTTGTTCTGGGAGCGGTCCTTGCCCTCTACCTTGGCCCCCTGGATGGGGTGCACCACGCAGATGCCTGTGCGGCGCTCATCTACTGAGAAGTAGCCCTTGCCCTCATCGAAACGGGTGTTGCGGATGGCTTCCATGGCCAGCTTCTTGGCCTCGGCCTCTTGTATGCGGCCGGCCTGCTGTTCCTTGTAGATGCCTTCGATGGCGGAGATGATGCCTTCAGTCTGCATCTTCAGTTCCCGGTCATACTGCTGGGCAAGCTCGACCCTGTAGGTTTCCACCTGCTCATTGTTGCTGCGTATCTGGGACACAATGAAGAAAGCGCCGACGGTCAGGGTCGATGCTGCACTCAGCAGCACGAACAGCACAGTCAGCCTGTCCCGGACGGATTTGAAGTTAAACATAGCCATCCTCCTAGTATTAAAAATGAAAAACGATTCCGTGGTAATGTGGAATAATTCGTTTCAGATGGGAGAAAATCCTTCACCAGACAAAGAAAAATGGTAAATTAGGCAGAATTTTAAGGGATTTTATGTTGGGAATCGTATGTGGTATCATAGATGCCATGGAGGTGGAGAAATGCTCTCCGAAAGACTGAGGAAAATCAAAGCGCAGCTCTTACGCCTTTGGGCCAGGGGCAAGCGTTTCGCAGAAAAAAATCTGGGGCTTATCATGGCCTTGTTCCTGTTGAATTGGTTCACCATCTGCTATCTGAACCTGCAGCATTACAAAGACCAGCAGCTGGGAGTGCTGCTGGTGGATGGCGTCTTCGTGCTGGCGGGGGCAGCTCTGTATGTGGGGCTGCTGGGGCTGGTACCTGCAAGACCTGTCAGGCGCGCGCTGGCCGGCCTGTCCTTTTTTGTCGCGGCGCTCTTGGGAGGGCTGGAGTGCTTTGCTCTATGGAATTACCGCGCTCAGATTGGGGCGGGCATCATCACGGCGGTTATGCAGACCAATCCTCAGGAGGCAGGGGAGTTCTTTGCCCGCTATGTGGGGATTTTCGGTATTGTCCTGGCCTTTGGCTTCTTTGTCCTCTGTGTGGGCATTTGGCATTATATGCAGGCATTGCGCTGGAAATATCCCTCGGGTCACTGGCGCAGTCGTTTGTTGCTGGCTCTGCTGGTGGCGGGAGCCGGGGCGGGAGGCGTGCTTTTACAGCAGTACCACAATTTCATCGTCAACAATGACCTGGATATTCCCGTGGTGAGAGTGGGACTTTCCCTTGACACGGCCATGAACAATATTCGTTCCTATGAAGAAATCATCACTCAGGCCGCCACAGAACCTGAGCTTACCCGCAATAACAGTTCTGTACCCTATGTGGTTTTCATTGTGGGAGAGTCCACTAATCGCCGCCGCCTGCATCTTTACGGTTATCCACTGGAGAATACGCCTAATCTCGATGACCTCTATGGCAAGGGGGAACTGGCAGTCTTTCGCGAGGTCATTGCCCCTCAGGGGGCTACAGCGGCGGTGCTCAGGGAACTCTTCACCTTTGCAGATGCGGAGAACACTGATACCTGGTACAAATACAACAATCTCATAGATATCATGAAGGCAGCAGGGTATAAGACCTCCTGGCTTTCCAATCAGGAAAGCTCTGGCATCTGGGGAAATGTCAGCCAGTTCTACAGCCAGCGCAGTGATTTGAGCCGCTATACCCAGATAAGAGAGTCTCACGAAGAAAGCGGCAGGCTGGATGAGGAGCTTTTCCCTTTGGTGGATGAAGCTCTGGCAGAGGCTCAGCCCGGGCAGAAGCAGTTCATGGTGCTGCATCTGATGGGGGGCCACAGCCTCTACTATCTGCGCTTCCCCTATCTCTTCACAAAATTCAGGGCGGAAGATGTACCTCCGCCCCAGGATGGGCTTTCTGAAGAAAAGCGCACGGAAATCGCCCAGTATGAGAATGCCCTGTTCTACAATGACTTTGTGGTCAGCTCCCTCATTGGCAAGTTCCGGGATAAGGATGCTCTCATCATCTATCTGCCAGACCACGGGGAGGCAGTTTACGACCACGGTTACCGCAGCGGCCATGTGGAGGAGAACCCCACCCAGGAAATGCTGGAGGTGCCGATGGTGTTCTGGGGCTCACCTGAGTTCCGCAGCAAGCACAGTGATAAATGGGAACAGCTCCAGGCAGCAGTGAACCGTCCCTATATGACAGACGATATGATTCATACTGTATTGGATCTGCTGGACATTGCCACGGCAGAGTATGACCCTGCCAAGAGCATTGTGAATCCTGCTTTCAATGAAAAAAGGCCCCGCATGGTGCAGGGCCGGGATTTTGACAAGGAGATATTGGGGAAGTGAATTAAAGTTCGATAACCTGCCTAAACCTATCCAACATACTCAATTCGTGTGTAATAATTACCAGCGTCCTGCCCTGTTCCTGCACTTTTTCAAAGAGTGCCTCAAGCAGCCGGGACGCTGTTTTTTTGTCCAGTCCTGCGGTGGGTTCGTCAAGGAGCAGCAGGGGAGAAGGGGCGGCAAGGGCCAGGGCGGTGAGCAGGCGGTTGCGTTCCCCGCCTGACAGGCTGCTGCCGTCAAAGCCCAAGGGGGTATCAAGTCCCTGGGGGAGGCTGGTCAGGCAGTCTGTAAGTTGTGCTGTTTCCAGGCAGGCCATCATTTCTTCCTTGGGCAGTCCCGGATGCAGCCGCAGGAAGTTCTCCCTGATGGAACCGCTGAAAATGAAGCACCCTTGCAGATTCCCGGCGGGCGGGGCGGAAAGCTTGATAGTCCCGTCCTCTGGCTGGTAAAGTCCTGCCAGCAGATAAGCCAGGGTGGTCTTACCCCTGCCGCTTTCGCCCATGATGGCTGTGTGCTGATGGGGGGCGATGGTGAAGGAGAGGTTATGGAAAAGGGGCTTGTCATTGTAACCAAAGGTCAGGTTATCAACCTGCAATAAATCGCCTTTGCAGGCTGCATTTGAGGCGGAAGTTGAAGCAGCGACTGCAAGAGACTTGCCTGCTGCCCTGGCTTCTTTCATTTGTTCAAGTGCGGGCAGCAACCCGTTGTAATCCTGGCAGAGGGTCAGCAGGAGCAGCAGCCAGACCGCCAGTTCGATGTAATTTATTCTGGCGGGGACCAGCAGGCGGAGCTGGTAGAATAGCAGGGTGAAGCCGGAGTATTTGACAAGGGAGAGGAGAAGCTCCAGCCAGCAGCTTCGCTCTTGCTCCTTTGCCTGTTGCAGCTGCCAGCGTTCAGCACGCTTCTGCAAGCGAATCAAGGAAGGCGGAGCAGAACCTGCTGCCAGCAGTTCTTCCCTGCCTTCTGCCATTTCCAGCAGTTCCTGCCTGTAGGCTGACTTGGCAGGGGATGACCTTGGTTCCCTGGTCAGAAGCCAGCCAAGGGCTGCCATGACTGCGAAGGTTAGGAGCAGGGTCAGGGACAGCAAGGGGTGACAGTCATACAATATCCAACAGAAGGCAATGGTTATGACAAGGTTCAATGCCAGGGGAAGCAGGGCGCGCACATAGGCATCCCGCAGCTGGCTGCAGTCCTTGATAAGCCGTTCCAGCCACAGCCCTTGGGACAGGGCGCCTGATTTCAAGGGAAGTATTGACAAGGCAAGGGCATAAACCGATTCCTGCAGCTCACAATAGGCGTTGAAGGCCAGCTTATGGCCTGAGTACCTTTCCAGATAGCGGAACACTGCCCTGAAGATGCCGCAGGCTCTGACACAGGTAACGCCCAGGGCAAGGGTATAGAGGGGCGGCTGGAGAGCAGCCTTGGCGATGAGCCAGGCTCCGGCACCCATAAGGCCCAGCGCTGTAAGGCTGGCCATCAGCCCTGCCAGCAGGGGAGGGAGCAGGGCCTTCTTTTCCGTATGGGAGAGCAAGAGTTTCAAGGTTTCTGTCATGGCAATAGCTCCTCCCATGTGAATACTTGGTCAGCCCAATCCCTCAGGGCAGGGCGGTGGGAAACTATCAGCAGAGTGCGTCGGTGGCTGAAGGCTTCAAGAGCACGTATTACGGCTGCTTCTGTCTGGCTGTCCAGTCCGTTGGTAGGCTCGTCCAGGAGCACCAGGGGGCGGTTTTGCAGGATAAGACGGGCCAGTCCCAGCCGCTTGCGTTCCCCCTGTGACAGGCTGATGCCTTCTGCGCCCAGCCTGGTAGCAAGCCCCTCAGGCAAAGACTTATGCCAGTTTTCCAGGGAGGCCAGACGCAGGGCCTGCACCATTCTTTCCTTGGGAACGTCCTGAAATAAGGCCAGATTTTCTGCCAAAGTGCCAGAGAAAATCTTTGGCTCCTGGGGCAGATAGCTGATGATTTTCTGACGGCTGACGGGAGCCAGCTTCAGCACATCGCTGTCATTCAGCAGGATTTCTCCAGTGAGGGGCAGGCTCAGTCCTGCTATGGCCTTTAGCAGGGTGCTCTTGCCGCAGCCGCTGGGACCGGTGAGGAGAGCTTTGCAGCCTGCGGGGATAGCAAGACTTAGTCCCTTGAATACAGGCTGCTGACGTCCCTCATAGCCAAGGGAGAGATGGCTTATGCGCAGGGCGGGGGGAATCTGCAGCTGTCCCTTGTGACCTGCAAGTTCGGGAGGTTCTGCCAGATACTTTTCCAGCTTCTTTTCGGCAGTCCGGGCTTCCATAGCCGCATGGAAGGAGGCGCCAGCCTGCCTCAGGGGCTGATAATATAAGGGCGTGATAAGCAGCAGGAAGAAGGCCGGCTCGAACTCCAGGCCGCCTCTCAGCAGGCGGAAGCCGATGCTGACGGCCACAATGGCGATGGAAAGGGTGGTGATGAGCTCCAGGGCAAAGCTGGAGATAAAGGCGGTCTGCAGTACCTGCAGGGAAGCGGCAGAAAAATCACGGCTCAATTCTGCCAGCCGCGACTTTTGTCCTTCACCCTGCCGGAAGAGCTTGATGGAAATCATGCCTGCCAATAGTTCGCGGAATTCACTGGTCAGCCGCAGCAGTTCCTGCCATTGCCTGGCAGTCCGCTCCCTGGTGACTGTGCCAATCAGGTAGAGCAGGAAAGGGGCGATGGGCAGGGTCAGGAGGAACAGTCCTGCTGTTACATAATCAAGGGCCAGGGCAGAAGCCAGCATGATGGGCATGAGAATCAAGATGCTCAAGATGTTGGGCAGCACAGCGGAGAAATACCTGCCCAGGGCTTCCGTGGTTTCCAAGGCAGCGGCTGAAATCTCCTGTATATTCTCAGCGGGGGAAAAGAGACTTTCGTGTAGTTTCTGGCGGCAGTCCATGCGGCAATGGTGGCTTAACGCATTCAGATATTTCCTTTGCTGCCATCGTGCAGGGCTTCGCAGGCACAGCACAAAAAGCAGCACCAGCAAAGCCGGTGCTGCTTCCATATTGCCAGCTCCCAGGGAAAGCTGTCTGGCAGATTCCATCAAATGTGCCAGTGTTCCTGAGGCTCCAAGCAGCAGCAGACTGCCCACAGCTTCAAGAGCGAAAAGGCGGAAGGTTATGTTTTTGTGTTTATGGCAGGTCTGGTAGAGCAGATTGTTTTTCATGGTTCAGTGGTTTCCTAAATCCTTGCCCGTAACCCTGTGCCTGAACACCCAGTAGCACCAGCCCTGATAGATCAGCACGATGGGCACCAGCACCAGGGCTGCCACGGTCATGATGGACAGGGTGTAGGGAGTGGAAGAGGCGTTCTCAATGGTGAGGCTGAAAGCCGGGTTGATGGAAGATACCATCAGCCTGGGGAAAAGTCCCGTGAAGAAGGAGCAGGAGACAGCTACGATGGCCAGGGAGGAGCAGATGAAGCTGCCCCTGAACTTACCCTGTCCCATGGAGATGTAGCCGGCAATGAAGAGCACTCCTGTCAGCACCAGCAGCAGGGCGGCGGGGAAGCTGTGGAAAAGGTCAGTCTTGGTAGCCGTGAGCACGAAGCACAGCACAAAGAAGAAGATGGCTGCAGCCCCGGTTTTCAAGGCAAAATCCCTGGCCCTTAGCACCAGCCCGTAGTCACCCAGCCGCTGGGTGAGGAAGGCGGCCCCGTGGAAGAGGAATACTGTCAGGAAGGTGAAACCTCCCACGATGGTATAGGCGGAAAGCAGATCGTAGAAACTGCCCAGGTAATGCATTTCATTGTTGATGGGCAGTCCTGCGATGAGATTGGTGACCGCCACACCCCAGAGGAAGGCGGGCACGATGCTGCCGAAGGCGATGCAGCCTTCCCAGAACCTGCGCCAGCAGAGGCAGTCAGCCTTGCCCCGCAGCTCGAAGGCTACCCCACGGAGAATCAGGGCCACCAGCATCAGGAACAGGGCCAGGTAGAAGGTGGAGAACATGGTGGAATAAACGTGGGGAAAAGCGGCAAAGAGGGCGCCGCCGGCTGTGATCATCCACACTTCATTGCCGTCCCAGACGGGGCCGATGGTGCGGATAATCATGCCCCGTTCCTCATCGGTGCGCCCCATGAAAGGGGCAAGGCCGCCCACGCCGTAGTCAAAGCCCTCCAGGAAGAAGAAGCCCGTGAAGAGCACGGTAATCAGCACGAACCATAAGACGTTCAGTTCCATCATCCATTCCTCCCTTCTGTCTGCAGGACCTTGGTGCGGTTGATGAAGCGGAAGGCCGCATAGAGGGCGGCCATGGCCAGCAGGAGATAGATTACAGTGAAGCCAATCATGGTAAGCCACACCTCGCCTCCCGTGATATTGGGAGAAACGGCATCGGCAGTTTTCTGCAGGCCTACCACTATCCAGGGCTGGCGCCCTCCCTCGGCGATGAACCAGCCCACGGAATTGGCTATGAAGGGCAGGGGAAGCAGCCAGGGCAGCAGCTTCAGCACGCAGCTGAATCTATCCAGCCTGCCAGTCCAGGCCAAAAAGCCCATGGCACCGGCGATGAAAGCCATGAGGCCGCCCACACCCACCATGATGCGGAAGCTCCAGAAGAGACCTGTCACATCGGGACGGTAGTCGCCGGCCCCGTACTTGGCTACAGCTTCTTTCTGCAAATCGTTGATGCCTTTGACTTCGCCCTCAGGCGCATTGTAGAGCATGAAGGAGAAGAGGGCGGGGACTGCAATCTCAAAGTCATTCTTGCCCTGTTCCTGGTTGATATCCGCCATGATGGCGAAGGGGGCGGGATTTTCCGTCTCCCAGAGTGCTTCCATGGAGGAGAGCTTCATGGGGTTGGCTTCCCGCAGGTACTGGGCATGGAGATGGCCAGTGCCCATGACGCCAAGGGTGCCAACCAGCATGTAGACAGCCCCGGCTTTCAGGGTCTGCTTGAAGGCTTCTTTGGAATCATAGTCATGGGCAATCTTCCAGGCGGATACCGCCAGCACCACGAAGCCGCCGGTGGCAAGACCAGCGCAAAGGGCGTGGGTGTACTCGCCAACCACATAGGGATTGGTCACCAGGGCGAAGAAATCTGTCATCTCAGCCCGGCCGTTGTTCACGGCATAGCCCACAGGGTGCTGCATGAAGGAGTTGGCCACCAGGATCCAGAAGGCGGACAGGTTGCTGCCGATGGCCACCAGCCAGATGCAGGCACAGTGGGCTTTCTCTGACAGCTTATCCCAGCCGAACATCCAGATGCCCAGGAAGGTGGACTCCAGGAAGAAGGCGGTGAGGGCTTCCAGGGCCAGAGGTGCGCCGAAGATATCCCCCATGAAGCGGGAATACTCTGACCAGTTCATGCCGAAGTGGAACTCCTGCACGATGCCTGTGACTACGCCCATGGCAAAATTGATGAGGAAAATAGTGCCGAAGAATTTCGTGAGCTTCTTGCATACGGGCTTCCACTCCGGGTGCTGAGTCCGCACATAGCAGGTCTCCAGCAGAGCCGTGAAGATGGAAAGCCCCAGGGTAATGGGGACGAAGAGAAAATGGTAAACCGTGGTGATGGCAAACTGCCATCTGGATAGCAGCAAGGCTTCCATAAACAACCCTCCTCATAGATATATATGAATAAGTCACGCCCTGAAGGAAATAAGGAGAATGAACACGGCAATCAATAGATTGCCAAGTATTGAAACTACAGGGTCAACGAAGGGAACTCCGAAAGGCGTCAGGGTGTTGGTAGTAGGAAGCATAAGTGCCAGGCAGAGCACCATGGCAATCCTCCGTTGCTGCTTCACCAGTTTCATGCCCAACGCCGCCCTGTTGCGCAGCCTGGCCAGTGCCAGGAAATTGCCTTGGGGAATGCTGATATGGGGCTTGACTGGTGACTGTGCAGCAGCGCTGTCCTTCACCTCCGGCTGGGGAGGCTCATCGGGGAAGTCCGGGTCGGGGCCGGGAGTTTCTTCCTCTGCTTTGCCTTCGGCAGGGGGAGTTTCGCTTTTTTTATCCTGGGCAGGGGGCAGCCAGGCAATGCGCACATCTGCTGCTTCCATAAGTTCTTTGTCCAGTTCACAGTCCCCCAGCACGGCGATGACGTCTTTTCTGGTGCGCATAAGGTGCAGTTCCCGTGTTTTTTGCTCCGGGAAAATCTCGAAGCGTATGTCGTCAATGTTGGTCTGCTTCTTGATATAGCTGGCATTGCGCTTGTTCAGCCCTGTCAGCAACATGAGCTTCAGTCCCAGCTTTTGCAGCCTGTGCAGGGCTGCGATGGTGTCGAAGCTGATTTCCCTCTGAACGGCGATAAGTCCCCGGGAGTATTTGCCTGAGCAGACAAAGACGGGAATCATGCCCTTGAGGGAAAGCTGGTCTGCCCTGGTGAGAAATTCTGCGCTGATATCAGCTTCCTCGCTTTTCAGCCAGGCAGCATTGCCCACCCGTACGGGAATGCGGCTGATGATGGCCTCCGCCCCCTGCCCGGGAAGCTCGTTGAAATTCGTCACCGGCTGGAGCCGCAGACGGCGGTCGGAAGCAGTCTGGCAGATGAGTTGGGCAATGGGGTGAGTGGAGCCTGATTCCACACTGGCAGCCATGGACAGCAGTGTTCCCTGGGAAACGCCCTGGGGAATGAGCTCCGTGATGAAGGCCGCGCCGCTGGTGAGGAAGCGGCTGTGGGTGAGTACCAGCGTAGAGGCAGAAGCCAGCTCCGAAAGGCTTCCTTTCTTATGCACCTTGATGCCCAGTTCCTCAGCCCGGCAGCCAATGCGGTACATGACCAGAGGGCGGGAGGCAATCAGGGGCAGGGGAAGCCCTGCCAGCAGTACAGAGAGGGTAGTGGCTATCACCATCACCAGAGGTGACTGCTGCATCTGTTGCCAGTAGCCTGCTCCAAAGGCAATGAGGATGACAAAGGCCTGCCAAAGTTTGATGATAAGACTATGTCCCATGTTTATGACCTCGATTCTTACTAGGTTTGGGGTAGTTATTCAACTTTTATGCCTGTTTATCCTGCCTGTTGTGTCATTTGCCAGCTGCCTTTTTCTTTTGAAGCTTTTCCGAGCTATCTATTTTTTATAGCCATAGCTATGCCGTTTGTGTTATAATACAGGGACAGTTTTACGGATAAGTTATCAATAAACAGGCAGGAAAAGCCGCAGGGCATGTCAAATAGTAGATATACAAGTGTAATAGAATTGATTTGTGTGACAACTTTGATAAAGGAGAGAAATCAGTTTGGTTGGAATTGTGATAGTCTCCCATAGCCAGACTTTGGCTGAGGGCGTTAGAGAACTGGCAGAGATGATGGCCCGTGAAGTGAAGATTGCCTGCGCTGGCGGACTGGAAGAAGGCCTCAGCGGCGTCAGCTACGAGCGCATCATAAATGCAGTGGAAGAAGTCTGCGGCCGTGATGGTGCAGTGATTTTTGGCGATATGGGCAGCGCTATGCTCACCAGCGAACTGGTACTGGAGGAAATGAAGGATGACAAGCTGCATCTGGTGAACGCTCCTCTGGTAGAGGGGGTAGTGAGGGCGGCGGCTCTGGCCTCCGGCGGGGCCGATGTGGAAACCATCGTTCAGCGGGTAGAAGCAGAATGGAAAAGGCAGGAGGGTGATTGCTATAGTATTTCGTGACCTTGTAAAAGAGGATAAGCCTCTTTTGGACCGCTACTGCCATAGCCAGTATTACGAGAATTCACATTTGAACTTTACTAACCTCTTTATGTGGAGGGAACCCTATCAGATAAAGATTTGTGAAGAAAATGATGTGCTCTACATGATCAGCACCTGGCAGGACGAACTCATGGCCCTCCAGCCCTTGGGGGCAGAGGACAAGATGCAGGAGGCTATTGGCAGGCTCGCAGAGTATTTCAAGGAGCAGGGGAAGCCTTTGGTTTTCAGCGGCATCGAAAAGTTCTTCGTCAGGGAACTGGAGTTCTATCCTGGTGCCAAATTTGACATCAAGTCAGACAGAGACAACTTTGATTATGTGTATCTGGCAGAGAAGCTGATCAACCTCTCGGGCAGGAAGCTCCATTCCAAGAAGAATCACCTGAACGCTTTCAGGAAACTCTATCCCCAGGCGGAATGTCTGCCCATTGATGATGATATCATCACCCTTTGCAAGATAGAGTTGAATAACTGGTATAAGCTGCGTCTGGCTGATGCGCCGGATGACCCTTTTATCGGCTGGGAACGCAAGGCTATCATGGAAATCTTGAACGATTTCCGTTACTTTGACCTGAAGGGCGGTGCCATCCGCCTGGACGGCAGGATTATCGCCTTTACCTTCGGCGAGCAGCTGAACAAGGATACGGCGGTCATCCATGTGGAAAAGGCCGACCCGGATATTCGCGGCGCCTATCCTGCCATCAATCAGGGTTTCGTGGCTCACGCCTGGAGCCACATGACCTATATCAACCGGGAGGAAGATATGGGGCATGAGGGTCTGCGGAAGGCCAAGGAATCTTATAAGCCTGAGAAAATGATTGAGAAATTCACGGCCCGCATGATTTGATGAGACATTGACCATAGGAGAGCATGTTGCGGCTCTCCTTTTTTGTTTGTGATTTTGAATACGAGATGACTGAAAATAAAAACATTAGGACCTGTGTACTTTTTGCACACAAATTGTCGGAGATGTGGTAGAATAAAAAAATCGTGATGTATCTGTGTAGAAGGAGTGTTTTAGAAAGTATGTCAGAGCCGAAAATCGAGAATATCTACCAGTTGGATGGCAAGGTTCCTCTGGGGAAGGCGGTGCCCTTTGGCCTTCAGCATGTGCTGGCTATGTTTGTGGCGAATCTTGCACCCATCATCATCGTGGCGGGGGCTGCGGGAATGGACAAGAGCAGCGTGGCCATGCTCTTGCAGAACGCCATGTTCGTAGCAGGCATCGCTACCCTGATCCAGCTTTACCCCCTGGGCCGGGTGGGGGCGCGTCTCCCCATTGTCATGGGCGTGAGCTTCACCTTCGTCAGCATTCTCTGCTATGTCTCTGCCAGCTATGGTTACGGCGCTGCCGTGGGTGCCGTGCTGGTAGGCGGTATCTTTGAGGGTACGCTGGGCCTCATGGCCAAATACTGGCGCCGCATCATCACCCCCGTGGTGGCGGCTATCGTGGTGACTACCATCGGTTATTCTCTGTTGGGGGTGGGCATTCGCTCCTTCGGCGGCGGCTACAATGAGGGCTACGGTGCCGCAGGCAATCTGGGCATTGCCGCCATTACCCTGGTGTCCTGCCTGCTGTTCAACGTTTTTGCCAAGGGATACTGGAAACAGCTTTCCGTGCTTTTCGGTTTGATTGTGGGTTATGTCATTTCCATCTTTGCGGGGATTGTGGATCTTTCCAGGATTTTCAACAGCGGCATCATCTCTTTCCCCACCTTCCTGCCCTTCACACCGGAGTTCCATGCGGGGGCTATCGTGTCTGTAGCTATCATCTTCCTGGTGTCTGCCGCTGAGACCATCGGCGACACCTCTGCCATGACTATGGCAGGCCTGAAGCGTGAGATCAAGGAAAAGGAGATTTCCGGGTCTTTGGCCTGCGACGGTTTTGCCAGCTCCATTTCCTCTCTCTTCGGCTGCACGCCCATCACCTCTTTCAGCCAGAATGTGGGCCTCATTGCCATGACGAAAGTGGTGAACCGCTTCACCATCATGACTGGTGCGGCCTGCATGATCCTGGCCAGCATGTTCCCTCCCATCGGCGCTTTCTTCGCTTCCCTGCCTGATCCTGTACTGGGGGGCTGCACCGTCATGATGTTCGGTGCCATCATGGTCAGCGGCATTCAGATGATGGCTGCTGCAGGCTTTACCCAGCGCAATGTGACCATTGCCGCCATTTCCCTGTCCTTCGGCATCGGCGCCACCCAGGCCAGCGAGGCTGGCATCTGGCAGGCCATGCCCCAGCTGGTGCAGGACGTCTTCGGCGCCAACTGCGTGGCTGTGGTCTTCGTGATTTCCGTGCTCCTGAGCGCCCTGTTGCCTAAGGATATGGAAATTGCTGCTTTGGGCGAGGAGAAAAATGAAGAGGCTGAGCAGGAAGAAGGAGAAAAGGCATGGAATTACTGAAGCAGAGAATCAAGGAAGAGGGCTTTTGCCTGCCGGGGAATATCCTGAAGGTGGATTCCTTCCTGAACCATCAGATCGATCCCCAGCTATCTCTGGCCATGGGAAAGGAATTTGCCAGGCTCTTTGTTGATGTGAAAGTAGACAAGGTAGTGACGGTGGAGTCCTCCGGTATCGCCATTGCCCTAGCTGTGGCGGCAGAATTGGGCACAAAACTGGTTTTTGCCCGCAAACATCAGTCAGCACTGATGGAGGAAGACCGCTACGCCTGCCCCATCACTTCTTTCACTAAGAAGGAAACCAAGAATGTCTATATCCTGAAAAAATTCCTGACCGCCGGGGAAAAGGTCCTCATAATCGATGACTTCCTGGCCGACGGCAATGCAGCCCTGGGCCTCTGCAATATCGTGGAGCAGGGAGGCTGCGAGGTGGTGGGCATCGGCATCGCCATCGAAAAGTCCTTCCAGCGGGGGGCTGAGAGAATCCGTGAGGCTGGCTACAGGCTGGAGTCTCTGGCCCGCATCAAGTCCCTGTCTGACTGCAAGATTGAGTTCGTAGAAGAATAAAGTGAAATCCTCTCTGCTGACCGACAGCTTGAGCCTGCCGGAATTCAAGAAGGTGTGATCATGGGACAGCATCAGGAACCATTTCTGCTTGGCTTGCTCTTGGCCTTGAGTTTTGGTATCTTCTGCGCCCATAGTGTGACTGTATTGCCGCTGCTGCCGGTATGCCTGCTTATTTGCGGGCTGCTGGGGGCAGCGGCTTTTGGCATCTGGAAAAGCAGGGAGTGGACCTGGCTGCCCTTTATACTGGCGGCTTTTGTCCTGGGGGCCGCCAGGCTCTGGAGTGCGGAGGTACTGCCAGCTGATGATATCTCACACTTTGCCCACGAGGAAGTGCGGGTGACTGGGAAACTGCTGGAGGAGCCGTTCCTCAGGCTGGCCTCCGATGGCTCTTACAGGCTGCGTCTCCATTTGAAGGCTGAACAAATAAAGAAGGGAAAAGCGGAAGCGGTTACGGCTGAAGGCGGCTTGTATGTCTATGCCAGGTTCAATGAAGCGCCCAAGTCATTGCCACGCATTGGTGATGACGTCACTGCCATGGGGAAGGTGCGCCTGCCTCATGGCTACAGGAACCCCGGTCAGCTTGATACGGCGCTGCTCCTGAAAAGCCAGGGCATCACCGCCACCCTTTCTGCCCGGGGAGAAAGCCTGAAGGTGGAGGAACGGGAGGGAGCATCCTTCAAGCGTTGGCTATCCTCAGTGCGGAGTCATTATCTCAGCGCTATGGAGGAAGTAATGCCCAAGGAGGATGCTGTTGCCATCTTTGCCATGCTTTTTGGCGGCTATGGCGGGCTGCAGCCGGAATTGCTGGATGCCTTCACCTCCACCGGCATAGTACACATACTTTCGGTTTCCGGCTCTCACATCAGCCTGATTGCAGCAGTGATGGCGTGGCTGGGCATGGCTTTGCGCCTTTCCAAAGGTTTGCGGGCAGTTTTGGTAATTGGAACTATAGTGGTTTATTCCCTGCTGTCCGGCTGTGTCCCGCCTGTTATACGCAGCGCCATTATGGGCGGGCTGGCGTTTCTGGCCTTGTCGCTGGACAGGGAAAGGGATGCAAGGCGGATTCTGCTGATAACTGGGCTGGTGATGCTGACAGTTTCTCCACTGCTTCTATTTCATATCAGCTTCCAGCTGTCCTTCCTGGCTACGGCGGGGTTGTTGTATCTTGCTCCTGTGATGAGGGAGTGGCTCAAGAAACGTCGTTTGGGTGAGTTCGTTTCCGCAGGCTTTGCCATCACCATAGCGGCGCAACTGTCAACCTTGCCTATATTAGCCTGGTATTTCAACCAGCTTTCTATTTCCTCCCTGCTTGCAAATCTGACCATTGTGCCCATAGTTGAGCTGATCATTGTCATTGGCTTGTTTGGAGGAATAATAGCCTTCCTCGTGCCTTTCCTGGGAAGGATAATCTACGCTGGGGACAGCCTGCTGCTGGGCATTGTTTACGAAATGGCAAGATGGATGTCAAAGCTGCCCGGCAGCATGATCTGGATCCCCACCTTGAACGGTTGGGCAGGGGCTGTTTATTATGCCGTACTGTGCTTTATGGTGACAGATAAGCCTTGGCAGGAAAAAGCATGGGATTTTATGAAGTCCAGGCGGCAATACCTTTTGCTGGCAGGGCTGGTCTTGCTCATGTTCCTGGGCGGACGTTATTTTGCCCACACAGGCGAAATGACTCTGGCGGCAGTGGATGTAGGGCAGGGAGACGCGCTGGTCCTTTGCAGTCCCAAGGGTAGAGTGCTGCTTTTCGACAGTGGAGGCACGCGGGGGGACTTTGATGTGGGGGAGAAGGTCCTGGTTCCTTATTTGAGGCACTATGGCATGAACCGCGTGGAGGCGGTTTTTCTCACTCATGCCCACGATGACCATGCTGGCGGCACTGGGGCGGTACTGAAGAAACTGCCGGTAGGGAAGGTTTATACTGCCTGGGAGGGGCGGGGAGAATATGCCAGGAGCTTCCATCTGAGCCAGGCAGACCCGTTGCTGAATAAACTGGAACCGGCCAGGCAGGGGGCGGCTATGGAACTTGATGGAGTGCGGGTGGAGGTGCTCTATGCTCCGGAAGTTGTGGCCCCCGGCAGCGGCAATGAGGCTTCCAATGTGTATAAGATTACCTATGGGGAGGCGAGCTTCCTTATCACGGGAGATTTGACCAAGGAAAATGAGGCGGTCATTCTGTCCCAGCAAGATCAGGGGAAGCTTCACAGCACAGTACTGAAGGTAGGCCATCACGGTTCAGATACTTCCAGCTCGGAAGAATTTCTCAAAGCAGTTTCTCCAAATTTTGCCATTATCTGTGTGGGCGCAGACAACAGCTTCGGCCACCCAAAGGCCAAAGTGTTGGAGAGACTGCAGCAGGTAGGGGCCGAAATTCACCGTACGGATTTGGAAGGGGAAGTGGTATTCCATACCGATGGGAAGAAGATGTGGGTGGAAAGTTATGCAAAAGAATGAAGAGCTTGATTGTGTTCTAATTTATTTCATGACAAAACCATAACAATAGCGTTATAACTCGGAACAAGATGTCCTTCACTTCCATAGTTGACGATGACGAATATAATAACGGGTTATAAGCATATGTAGCCCGCCTCGTTGAAACACTAATTGGAAGATTTTGCCCACGGCAAAATTTGAACAATTGTGTTATAATATAAAAAGAAAGCTAAAGCATAAATTTCGTAAATCGGAAGGGAGAGCTAGATATACATGTTGGAACTGAAGAACATTTCCTTCCATGTCACCGAGGGCAATAGCCAGGTGGATATTATCCAGGACCTGAGTCTTACTGTGGACAACAGGAAATTTGTGGTCATCACAGGGCCTAACGGCAGCGGCAAGTCCACCCTGGCCAAGATCATTGCGGGCATTGAGCAGCCTACTTCTGGCAGGATTTATTTGGATGGCGAGGATATCACTGACAAGAGCATCACGGAGAGAGCGAAGCTGGGCATCAGCTTTGCCTTCCAGCAGCCTGTGCGTTTCCGGGGCCTGCAGGTCATAGACCTGCTGCGCCTGGCGGCGGGCAAGAAGATTTCTCATATCAAAGCCTGTGACTACCTTTCAGAGGTGGGGCTCTGCGCCAACGACTATCTCAACCGCGAAGTGAACAGCTCCCTGTCCGGCGGCGAGCTGAAGCGTATTGAGATTGCCACCATCCTGGCCCGCAAGACCAGCCTTTCCATCTTTGATGAGCCGGAGGCGGGCATCGACCTCTGGAGTTTCCAGAACCTTATCCGCATCTTTGAGAAAATGCGGGAGGAAATCGAGGAAAGCTCCATCATCATCATTTCCCACCAGGAGCGCATCCTGCAGATTGCTGATGAGATTATCGTGCTGGCAGACGGCAGGGTGCAGGAGCATGGGCCCGGCAAGGAGATCCTGCCCAAGATCATGGATACCGAGGTCAGCATGCCTATGTGCAGGAAGTTTCAGTAAGGAGGCCGCCCAATGCTACAGATGGATGAGATACAGAAAAGACTGCTGCTGGAGGTGGCTGACCTCCATGATGTGCCCATCGGGGCATATAACCTGCGTGCCAACGGCAAGTCCGTGGGGCGTGGCAGCTCTGCCAATATCGAGATAACCTCCAAGGAGGACGGCTCCGGCATTGATATCCGCATCAAGCCGGGCACCAAGAATGAGAGCGTGCATATCCCCGTGGTTATGAGCGAGAGCGGTCTGAAGGAAACTGTTTACAACGATTTCTACATCGGTGAGGGTGCTGACGTGGTCATCGTGGCTGGCTGCGGCATCGATAACTGCGGCAAGCAGGATTCGGAGCATGACGGCGTGCACCGCTTCTTCGTGGGGGAAAATGCCAAGGTCAAGTATGTGGAAAAGCATTACGGCTCCGGCCAGGGGGACGGCCAGCGCATCCTGAATCCCGTCACCGAGGTGACCATGGAAGCAGGCAGCTCCATGGAAATGGAAATGGTGCAGATCAAGGGCGTGGACTCCACCAGCCGCACCACCAAGGCCAATCTCAAGGCAGATGCCAGCCTCATCGTGCGGGAGCGCCTGATGACTCATGGCACCCAGTACGCCTACAGCGAATATGAGGTGAACCTGGACGGTGAAAACTCCAGCGCTGATGTGGTATCCAGAGGCGTAGCCAAGGACAAGTCCTATCAGAAGCTGGACCTCCGCATCGTAGGCAACGCCGCCTGCCACGGCCATACGGAGTGCGACTCCATCATCATGGACGAGGGCAGGATTTTGGCCGTGCCTTCTTTGGAAGCCAATAACGTGGACGCCATGCTGGTGCATGAAGCCGCCATCGGCAAGATTGCCGGCGATCAGCTCATCAAGCTGATGACCCTGGGGCTGACAGAGAAAGAGGCTGAGGAACAGATTGTCAACGGGTTCCTAAAGTAAGTTTATAAGAGCAAACATAAAAAGTCCGATTAAATCAACATTGCGATGCTGATTTGATCGGACTTTTGTCATCAAGGGCGAAGGCAGGATTTACGCAGGCAGCAGAGAATCCTCATGTAGTAAGGATGCAATGCTAAAAATGGGGGAGATGAGGGCTGATGCCATTAGAGATTGTCAGGCACGATATAACGAAGATGCAGGTGGATGCCATCGTCAACACTGCAAATCCCCGTCCTGTGGTGGGCGGGGGTGTTGACCGGGCTATACATAAGGCCGCAGGGACTGGGTTATTGGCAGCGCGGAAGGAAATCGGTGACATTGCCACAGGCAAGGCAGTTATCACCCCTGCCTACGAACTCAATGCCAGGTTCGTGATTCACACGGCAGGTCCTGTGTGGCATGATGGCGGGCAGGGGGAGAGGGAACTGCTGGCAGATTGTTATGCAAACTCCTTGCGGCTGGCAGAGGAGAACGGATGCACTTCTGTAGCTTTCCCGCTTATCTCTGCGGGTGTGTATGGCTGTCCCTCAGAGATTGCCATAGCCGTGGCGACGCAGGCTATACGCGGATTTTTGTCTGACCATGATATGAAAGTCTATCTGGTAGTTTTTGACCAGAAGTCCTTCAGGATATCCAGCAGCTTGTTTGAAGAGGTGCAGAGTTTCCTGGATGAGAGGTATATTGAGGAACTGCTGGACGAGGAATACTTTGGTGATTTCAGGGAAAGACGCAGGATGTTCGCAAAGCCTGTGTATTTGGGAGATGAAGCGCCCGTGGAGGAGGCAGCTATGGCTGCTCCAGCCAAAGCCCGCTCTCTGGACGATTTGCTCAAGGAAATAGACGATACTTTCTCCGAAGCGCTGCTGCGCCTGATAGATGTAAAGGGGAAGACCGACCCTGAGGTGTATAAAAGGGCTAATGTTGACCGCAAGCTGTTCTCGAAGATACGCAACAATCCGGCCTATAAGCCCAGCACGTCCACAGCCATAGCATTTGCGGTGGCCCTGGAGCTGAATCTTGATGAAACCAAGGATTTTATCGGCAGGGCGGGGTATGCCCTGTCTCACAGCAGCAAGGCAGATATAATCGTGGAGTATTTCATAGAGCGGAAGGAGTATGATATCTTTACCATCAATGAGACGTTGTTTGCCTTCCAGCAGCCGCTTTTAGGGTGCTGAAGATACTATGGCAGGAAATTGTGGAGACGGGAAAGAATGAAGAAATGAGGATTTTTAGGACTTTTTTGCGAGGTGAAGAAAGATGTATTTTGGAAAACATGACAAGCACGTCAAAGCTGTGGCTATTATCGGGGCTTCGTTGATTCTCTGCGGCTCGGTGGCGGCCTATGCAGATGTGGCTGAGCCCTGGCCAGGGCCGCGGCCTTATGCCCATGAGGGGCGTGAAGCTGATACTGCCATGCCGGATGTCAACTTCGGCATAGAAGAGAATGGGGTAATGGCGATGTATTTCCATTTCAACGCTCCATGCCAGTATAAGTATGCCATTCGGAGGGCGGATTCTGATGAAATGGTCACTTACGGCAAGGGGGCAGGCAGCAGGGATAGTACGGAGCGGGATGTCTTTTTCTACGAATCGCCGGAAGAGGGCGTGACTTTGCATTATGTGCTGAGAATCGACGCAACTTTCCAGCGCCAGACGCGTTTTGGCAATAAGCTGTCCAACAATTGGCTGGAAAAGCATATCTTCATCCAGAAAGTTGATGGAGAGGATAAGGTCAGCATCTATCTGTAGGGGAGAGAATGAGCATGTTGCTTCTGTATACGCTGCAACACTTTGCCGTGGATGGTGTTTGCGGCGCTGCTTTGGCGGCGTATGCCCTGCGGGAGTTGTATTATGAACCGATTCTCTACTATTTCGGGATGTACAACCTGATAGCCTTTGGCGGTCAGTGGTTGGCAGGCTATCTGCTGGATCGCCGCCCCACCTGGACTTCCTACGGGCTTCTGTTGTCCTTGGCGGCTCTGGGGCTGGGCACGGTGGAAACCTTGGACATTTTTGCCAAGGTCATCTGCCTGGGGCTGGGCAACTGTATCTTCCATGTGGCGGCGGGAAGTATTGTCCTGCGTGGGTATTCCACCTACAAGGAGCTGGGGCTTTTTGTGTCCAGTGGTGCTATCGGGCTGGCCCTGGGGCTGAACCAGCTTTGTGGCGATTATCTGTTCCTGTCGTTGTATGCTGTATTGACCATGGTGGTATTTTACAATCTGCAAAAGGAGGGCGGGCAGGCTCCCTGCGTATGCAAAACAAGCACGCAGGATGCAGCCGGAGTGAATGGGATTGCTCCGCTGGCAGGGATGGCCTGCCTCTTCCTGCTCCTGGGGTGCGTGGTCCTGCGTGGTTTTGGCGGTGGCGGCGGTTCAGAGGAGTACGTGATGCTCTTCCCCTGTGCCTTTGCGCTAGGCAAGGCTCTGGGAGGATGGTGCAGCGACCGCATCGGTTTCCAGCACACGATTGTGCTGATTTTCCTGCTGGGATTTCTGGCGCTGCAGGGAGGCGGACTGTGGTCTGCGGTGCTGCTGGCCTTGGCCTTTAACATGACGATGCCTTTGACACTGCGCCTGGCGCATTGGTGCAGCCCGTCCCATCCCGGCCTGATGTTCGGGCTGGCTGCTGGCTGCCTGTTGCCGGGCGTCTTCCTTTATGACAGCTTCCATATGCCGCCTCATGCCATGATTGTGATCCAGTTCCTATGTCTTTTTGCATCTTTTGCGCTTTTTCGGAGGTTCGGTAAGGAACGGTCGTAAGAATGCAGTTTTTTAGACTATTTTCTTGATGTGAGGTGTGATGGTTTGCTGAAGAAGGGAAGGATAGTTGCGGTCATAGGGATTCTTTTATTTCTCTGCAGTTCCACTGTCGCTTATGCAGATGTAGCGGATCCCCTGCCTGGCTCAAGGTACCTTGATTATATTGCCCAGCCGGAGTCGCTGGAGAATGCCTTGCTGACTGTGATAATTGAGGTGCCGCTTTTTTACCTGCTAGGCTATCGAAGGCTCTATGACTGCGCCTACTTTGCAGGAGTCAACATCATCACCAATCTCCTGCTGAACGAATGCTTGCAGTTTGCCACGGACGATACCTGGTATCTGTGCCTGCTGGTGGTGGGGGAGTGTATGGTGGTGGCGGTGGAATACGCATTATGCATATATGGACTCCATACCGAGGGGAAAAAGCTGTTCCGCACTATTCTGCTCACGAATCTGGCCAGTTTTTTTGTGGGGATTATTTACTATTTCTTTTTCTGATAAAAGCATTGTAGCAAAGGGCGCAATGCTAAATAACTTTATATGTGAATTAGAAAACCTCGGCAATCTAAATGAGAATTGGCAATCATCGGTATTGAGGTGATGTGAAATGCCCTTATACAAGGTTGGAATACCGTAGCTTGAAAGTGTATGGAAAAATTGGCGCAGGATATCCAGCCCTGAAAAATCGAATTTTTTTCAGGGTTCATGCACTCTCACATTTGCGCTCATGCCAAGCATCTACATGAATGACGGACAGTATGGCGAATAATCGAATATACCACATCATGGATGAGCGATGGTGCCCTTCTTCCAGCAGTCCGTCAATCTTTATGCGTTTGTTGGCCCGTTCAGCAGATGTGCGCTTGTTGTAGGCTTGCTTCCATTGAGGTGAGCCTCGTGGAGGATCGCAGAAAAGCCGTGGATCATCCTTGAGGTTTATATTCACGACACGACCATAAGTGGACTTGGTACAGCGATTATCGCACATGCATAACCTTTCGGCGTATTTAGTCTTTGGGCAAATATATTTGGCTCTGTGTCGCTTCTTGTCAGTGCCATTGGGCTTCATGGGAAGTCCCAGAGGGCAGATTGGCACACCGTCATCTCCGACGGTATATCCCTTGTTCTCAGCAGATTTCGTACCGCGAGGGTTCAAGTATATGAAGGGCGTTATGCTGCTTTTGCTGCACATCTTGTACACGGCGGCTGCATCGTGTGCAGAATCAAGGATTAAAGCGGAAATATTCCAGTCAGAGAAAAACGCCTTGATGCAGGCCAGTCCGTGCAGCATGGCAGGAAGGTCATGGCGGGAAGCACGCTCAAGGACAGGGAAGACAGGCAGTCCAGAGTTGGCATCTGTGAAGAGATAGAGGTTATAGCCGTAGTAGAAGAAATTTCTGGACGAATCCCAGCCCCAATTGGCATCAGGCTGGGAGAACCAGCGCTTGTGGCAGCACTTGTCGATGCCCTGCTTATGGCAGTCACAGGTCGAGTGGCTGCGCTCACGGTTTGAGACCACAACGGGAGTGCCGTCACCAGCCAGAACCAACTTCTTGGTATTCAGAAGACCTTTGTGCATTGAGCCAGCCAAGAAGATACGGCTGAAGATTTTGCCGATGATGGAAAGCTTGCTCTTGAGGATGACTCCGGCACCATGCCCATCGAAATATTTGATGATGGTGGCAGCATAATCTTTGTCGAAGGACGGAGACTTTTCACCATTGCCTTTACCTTTAGGCGGTTTCTTCCTGCGATAGCGCAGGTGAGGCAAGAAATTGTTGCAGCCTGGCCATAAGCGGTGGAAGAAGTCATAAAAAGAGGCGAAGGAAGGTGTATGGTCGGGTGAAAAGCCCGAAAGTATGGCCAGAGACTCATCGGACCGCAGACGCTCGGCCCAGTCAACAAGGGAAGTAGACTTAAGGCAGATGGAAAGCAAGTAGGAACGCAGCATCGAGGAAGGGAGACATGCAGGACGACCTTCCTCTGAGTAGAAAGGGGCGCATGATTTCGTCAATGGGTGAAAGATCAAGAGTCAGGAGCCTGGCTGCCAGCTTGCGCTTCTTCTTGTCGAAGCGCTTGAGGTGGCTGTTGTGAATGCGTTGGGAGAGGAGCTGCTTATAAGCAGCGTGGGAGCCGTCTTTAGGTAATCTCAGCATGATGTTCACCTTCTTTTCAAGTACTATTGTACATGTGAAACATCAAACTGAGATGGGGGCTACTCATTCGCAACAGCTTTTGCTACAAATTGTGGGGGCACATTGAATATTATGCCATGGCTCGAGTCTGGCAAATAAATGGCTTTGAGTTTTCTAATTTACATCTTTATAGTAAGAAGAGGATATACAATGTATGGCAAGACTATAGAGATATTTTTATCAAATGGAACTGCTGACGGTATAGTTACGGCTGAAATTTCTAATTGGAACGGCAAGGTTATAAAGATACCAAGGAGCGCCATGGAAGAATGTGGCAAAGAATTTGAAGAGACAAAAGACGTAGGAGTATATTTGCTGCTGGTTAATGATGATGTGACCAATGAATTGACGGATATATATGTGGGAGAATCTGAAAATGTCCTAGAACGATTGAAACAACATATAAACTCGTACAATAGTGAGAATGGAAAAGAGAATTTTTATTGGCATACGGCATTGTCTTTTGTAGGCAAGGACTTAAACAAAGCTAATATACGATTTATTGAAAGTGAATTAAGCAAAACAATAAAACAAAATGGCAGATATAAGGTGCTTAATCAATACGGTAATGATATACCGTTAAAGAAAGCACATAAGGCAGCAGCTCTTGAGTTTATAGATAATATGAAATTGGTGGTTAATGCATTGGGGTATGGTGTACTTAAAGAGGTTGGCGACGGTAAGGAGAATGCAGAATTGCTTAGTTGCAATGTAGACGGTAAGATAGCAACAGGTTTTGTGAGTGCAGGTGGTTTTACGGTATTAAAAGGTTCGGGAGTGTCGGCAGACACGACTTCAACTTTGCATAAAGGCTATAAAAATTTACGTGAAAATTTAGAGCAAAGCAAAATTATTGTTAATGGTGAGTTTGTCAAAGACTATGAGTTTAATTCTCCATCGGCGGCAGCGAGTGTAGTTAAAGGTTTTGCAGCAAGTGGAAATGTTATTTGGAAAAACAAGGATGGTAAAATTTTAAAAGAGATATAAATGTCGCCTGTTAAGCGACCAACTCAGTATATGTTTCTGTTAGAATGGAATCATCAAGGAAAGGAGTGGTCGCAATGTTAGGTGCAATTGTTGGCGATATCGTAGGTTCTGTCTACGAGTGGGACAATATCAAGACAAAGGATTTCCCGCTGTTCAGGGAGGATTGTTTCTTTACGGATGATACTGTGATGACCTGTGCGGTGGCAGAAGCTGTCATGAATGGTGGCGAACGTTATGATTTTGTTGATGCTTTGAAGAAATATGGCAGAATGTATCCTGACGCCGGGTATGGTGTCAGATTTGGCAATTGGTTGATTTCAGATACGCGTAAGCCATACAATAGTTTTGGCAATGGATCTGCCATGCGGGTTTCTCCATGTGCCTGGGTAATAGATTGCGGTTTCTGTGCCAGGACGGGGATGTGGCCTTCAAACGGCAGGGAAAGAGCCAGACTGTCCGCTGAAGTGACGCATAATCACCCTGAAGGCATCAAGGGCGCTATGGCAACTGCTGATGCAATCTTCATGTGTCGCTATTACTTTGGAGGTTATAATGGAGATTATGAGAAACCAATCAGTGATGATCCCGCAGAATGCAAGCGACGCATAAAGAGGTATATTGAAAAAGAGTACGGGTATGATCTGTCCCGTACTCTGGATGAGATTCGCCCTGTATATAAATTCAACGAAACTTGTCAGGAAACTGTGCCGGAAGCGATTATCGCCTTCCTGGAAAGCACAGACTTTGAAGATGCCATACGGAATGCCATATCTATTGGCGGGGATAGCGACACCCTGGCGGCAATTACCGGCAGCATTGCTGAGGCTGCCTATGGCATACCTGATTGGATAAAGGATAAGGCGTATTCCTATATGGATGAGCCTTTGAAAGATGTGCTTCGGCGGTGGAGGAAATTCATCGATGAAAATGATAGAAGACCTTTTGACAATATGATGGCCGATATAAATTACTATCTCAGAAATAAGCATAAAACATAAATTAGATAAACAGGTGTATGGTAACATGAAACTGTCTGAAAATGTAACGCGCGATATGTTGGCAGATGTAATAGAGCAGGCATTAAAAGATTTGGAAGGCCACAGAGTGGAGGCTAGAGTGGCTTACGCTGCTGATAAAAGCGACTCTTTCCACATGTATATGGATGTGATGTTTGGATTGGCAGTTGAGCTGTTGCATTCGCGTCTGTTAACTGTATATGTGAATTAGAAAACTAAGCGTCCTAAATGATAATGACACGTTGGCAACAAGAAGGTGACGAAAAATGTTTTCTTTCAAGACTGGAATACCGTAGTATGGAAGAATTTGAAGAAATGGGCACAAAATTACCAGCCCCCCTGAATAACCAATTTTTCAGAATTCAGGCGGTTTTATGCCAGGCATCTACGTGGATGACGGATATTATGGCAAATAACCGGATATACCACATCATGGAAGAATGGTGATGCCCTTCTTTCAGCAACCCGTCAATCTTTATGCGTTTGTTTGCCCGTTTGGCAGATGTGCGTTTGTTGTATATCTTTTTCCATTGATCCGAACCTCGGGGCGGATTACAGAAAAGCCGTTGGTCATCTTTGAGGCTTATGTTTACAACACGCCCATAAGTGGATTTTGTACAGCGCTTGTCGCACATGCAGAGTCTTTCGGCATATTTGGTCTTTGGGCAGATATACTTGGCTCTGTGCCGCTTCTGGTCAGTGCCGTTAGGCTTCATAGGAAGTCCTAGCGGGCATATGGGCACGCCGTCAG
>NZ_FNWN01000039.1:0-19314 GCF_900108415.1 Selenomonas sp. KH1T6 | reverse complement strand
TTTTTGCTGGCCAATCAAGGCTCTCTTTTATATTGTAGGAAACTCTTTCGTGCTTGCCGCTCCCGCTAGCGACTTGTATTATGATACACGTCTCGAAGGTGTTTGTCAACAACTTTTTAAAAAAGTTACAGGATTATTTTTAAGCATTGCCAGCCTATTCACCCTAAAGTATATCCCATTATGGATCCACGCCTTTTGCAAAAAGACAGCGGCCGAAACTCGATGGTCGCGGCCGCCACTTTTTGATTATATCATTTTAGCTGTCAAATCTTGAACTTAGCCACAGCTTCTTCCATGGAATTTGCCATCTCCGTCAGCTTGCGGCTGGCAGCGGCAATCTCATGCATGGTGGCAGTCTGCTCCTCTGTAGCAGCAGATACAGTCTCTGCCTCGCCGGACACATTGCGGCTCATCTTGCTGATCTTTTCAATCGCACTGGTAATAAGGTTGGTATTCTCCGACAACCGCCTGATGGCCAGTTCCATTTCTCTGGAATCATGAGCCACCTTGTCTACCATGCCTGCTATGCTATGGAAAGTAGCTCCCGCACCGTCTACAGCTGCGGTACCGCTCTGTACCTGGCGTACCCCCTCCTCCATGACAGTAACAGCCTGCTTGGACTTATTCTGGATGGAAGTGATGAGAGAAGCAATTTCTCCTGCGGACTGGCTGGACTGTTCTGCCAGTTTCCTGACTTCATCAGCCACCACGGCAAAACCACGGCCATGCTCACCAGCACGGGCAGCCTCGATGGCAGCGTTCAGGGCCAGCAGGTTCGTCTGCTCGGCAATCTGGGAGATGGCATCAACAATGGCGCCAATCTTGTCAGATTCATGGCCCAAATCTTCAATAACCTTGCCAGACTCACTGACCGTCTGTTCGATGAGCTTCATCTGCTGCACAGCAGTGCTGACGCTCTTTTCGCCGTCATCAGCGTGTGATTTGGTTTCCCCTACCACCTCGGCAGCGTGTTTCACTGTCTCAGCAAAGTCATTCATGTGCTTAGCCAGTTCTTCAGTCTGAATGCCTGCATTCTCCACCTCAGTGAACTGCTCACTGCAGGAACCTGCCACATTGACGATAGAATCGGCAATCTGACCGCTGACAGTAGCTGACTGGCTGGAGTTCTCCGTCAGGTGGGCAGCAGACTGGGCAACCTGCTGGGCATCTTCTGCCACCTGCTTGATCATGGCATCTACATTATCCTGAAGTTGCTGCAGTGCCCTGGTCATGGCGCCGATTTCATCGGACCTGGCTGCATCCTCTTCCTCCTTATGGACCGGACGGAAATCACCGGTTGCAAGGACTGTAAGTCTGTCAGTAACCCTGCCAATAGGCGCCACAATCGTCTTGCCTGCCCAGATGGCCAGAGCCACGAAGACGGCTTCCATCACCAGTACAAAAACAAGCAGTTTGATAAGGCTGGACCAGAAAGCAGAATCTGCCTTTTCCTGCTCCTCCGCCACTTTGACATCAATATCATCAATCCAAACGCCAGTTCCCAGCACCCATTTGTAAGGCTCATACGTAGCAGTGTAGTTACGCTTAGGCAACGGCTCCGTCTCATTAGGCTTGGCAAACATCAGATCCGTGAAGCCGCCCCCAGGCTTGCGGCCATTCTCAATCATTTCCTTGATAAAATAACGTCCAGAAGGATCAACGGAATTGATACGGGATTTTCCCTCGGTGTCACGCCCCAAAAGCACCACATTGACACCCTCATAAGTGTCAATCCAGAAATACCCCTTGCCTTCATCGTAGCGAAGCTCCCTAACCCTGTCAGCCGCTTCTTTCTTGGCCTGCTCCTCTGTCAGTTCTCCTTTCTGCTGCTTTTTATGGACTTCTTCAATCACCGAGATAGCCAATTGAGTCTCGTTCCTCAGGGAAGATTCCACATCTGCAATCAGCGTCTGGCGGTAGTTTTCCACCTGACGGTCAGACTCACTCATCATGTTCTGCAGGAACACGATGCTGACACAGACCATGGTCAGCAATGATGTCCCTACCATCATGGCAATAATCTTAGCTCTCAAAGATAATACAGATTGCATGAAGTCTTCATCCTTTCTCGGGGCACCCGGGCCCGGGCCTGACTTATAGGTCAGCCTTGTCAAAATACTCCTTCAGCACATCTTCCTTATGGCACCCCTCCACTTCGGCCAGGGCTGCCGCCATAAGGTCGCAGACCCGCTCCAGCTGAGCAAAACGGTTTACCACTTGGTGGAACTTATTGATTTGCGCATAGCTTGATTCATATCTCTGCATTTCCTTCAAGGTCTCCAAAGCTTCCCGTATAGGTTTCTTCACATCTTCCATAGCTCACCCTCCCCAAAAATGCCCTGTATAATCCTAGTATATATATACTACTTATTCCTCAAAATCCCTGCCTGCGTACAGAAATTTCAGTATTGCATTAAACTTTCTATTCTCAAGCAGTATACAAGTAGGTTATAATAGATATCGTACAATATTATGTAGAGTATATGGAGGAAAAAATGAACCAGTCACAGAAACCAAAGAGCATGCAGGAACTCATGACTTACTATGACAACACCATCGATATGCTAAATATCGACATCGAAGTTCTAAAAGAAGAAAATGAACGCCTTCAAAAAATAATAGATGAACGAGCCCGGGGCCAAACCGTAAGCCTCAACGACGGACTGATTTCCCGTGGCCAGGAAGCTGACCTCTACCCCAACGAAGTCAGAGAAATCCTCATGGATGTGCTGAAAGCCGCCAGAGCCAACATCGTCAAAGATGGCACCCGCCGGGCAGACGTCGTGGACGACATCCTGAAAGCCAACCCCGTAGAAGGCGCTCCCAACACCCGTGCCAAAGCGCTGCAGGCTGCTTTCAAAGGCTACGTAACCATGGACGCTTCCGTCAGGAAAAAACTCAGCGACCTGGGCATAACCTCCTCTTCAAAGATAAGCAGCCATCACAAGGCTGTCTACTACGGCGATGACCGCTACAAAGTCTCCGTCTCCGCATCCTGCTCAGACAGGCGCGGCGGCGACAACACCGCAGCTGAAATGATAAGGAAGTTTCTGTAAATAACCGTATGACGTTCGAAATTTACAGCTATAAGATATCCCCAAATCCCCATTTGGGAGATGAATTCAGTCAAAATCCTTGACACAATTAAGCAAAACATGATATTATTACAGAGTTGATTGCGCTCGTAGTCCAGTGGATAGGACGTTAGCCTCCGGAGCTGAAAGCGTGGGTTCGACTCCCGCCGAGCGCACCAAAATGAGTGTTTCGTGGCGTTGAGTATTCAGTCACGAAGGTAATATATAAATCCCGAAAGCGATATCAAAATTGCTTTCGGGATTTTTCATTGGCTAAATGAGCTTTGATAAAGCATATAAAAAAGCACCACTCGCTCAACCAGAACGAGTGGTGCTTTCTTTCCTATACGGACAGTACTCTTATGCCTTATTACATCATGCCGGGCATGCCGCCGCCCATGCCGGGAGCCGGAGCCGGGGGCTCCTTCTCGGGCTTATCAGCCACCAGGGTCTCGGTGGTGAGAACCATGGCAGCGATGGAAGCAGCGTTCTGCAGAGCGGAACGGGTGACCTTGGCAGGATCTACGATACCAGCCTGGATCATGTCAACGTAAGTGTTGTCCACAGCGTTGAAGCCGATGCCGTCACCAGCCTTCTTCACGTTCTCAACTACCACGGAACCCTCGAGGCCTGCGTTGTCAGCGATCTGGCGGACAGGCTCCTCGATAGCGCGGCGAACGATGTTCACACCTACCTTCACATCGCCCTCAGCCTCAATCTTGTCGAGAGCCGGGAGGATGTCGATGAAGGTGGTGCCGCCGCCTGCTACGATGCCTTCCTCACGGGCAGCACGGGTAGCATTGAGGGCATCCTCGATGCGGTACTTCTTGTCCTTCATCTCAACTTCGGTGGCAGCACCGATCTCGATGACAGCTACGCCGCCAGCCAGCTTGGCAAGGCGCTCCTGGAGCTTCTCCTTGTCGAAGTCGGAAGTAGTAGCCTCAATCTGCTTCTTGATCTGCTCCACGCGGGACTTGATGGCTTCCTTATCGCCATAACCGTCCACGATGGTGGTGTTGTCCTTGGTAGAACGAACCTGGTTGGCACGACCGAGGTCTTCGAGAGTCACGCTGTCCAGCTTGCGGCCCAGCTCCTCGCTGATGACCTGGCCGCCGGTAAGGATAGCGATATCCTCCAGCATAGCCTTGCGGCGGTCGCCGAAGCCCGGAGCCTTCACAGCCAGAGCCTTGAAGGTGCCGCGGAGCTTGTTCACCACGATAGTAGCGAGAGCCTCGCCATCAAGGTCCTCAGAAATGACCATGAGCTGCTTGCCCTGCTTCACAACCTGCTCCAGGATGGGCAGGATATCAGCGATAGCGGAAATCTTGCGGTCGGTGATGAGGATGTAAGGATCATCCAGGACAGCTTCCATCTTGTCCGTATCGGTAACCATGTACGGAGAGATGTAGCCACGGTCGAACTGCATGCCCTCTACCACTTTCAGGTTGGTATCCATGGACTTGGACTCCTCAACGGTGATGACGCCGTCCTGGCCCACTTTCTCCATGGCATCAGCAATCAGCTGGCCAACTTCCTCATCAGCGGAGGAGATGGTAGCAACCTGTGCGGTAGCAGCCTTGCTCTCAATGGGCTTAGCCTTGGTCTGGATTTCCTCTACCAGAGCCTTCACAGCCTTCTCGATGCCCTTCTTCACGATCATGGGGTTGGCACCGGCAACCACGTTGCGCATGCCCTCATGAATCATAGCCTGTGCCAGCAGGGTTGCAGTAGTGGTACCGTCACCAGCGATATCGTTGGTCTTGGTAGCAACTTCCTTTACCAGCTGGGCGCCCATGTTCTCAAAGGGATCTTCCAGCTCGATGTCACGGGCAATGGTCACGCCATCATTGGTGATGGTGGGAGCGCCAAACTTCTTGTCCAACACTACGTTGCGGCCCTTGGGTCCAAGGGTGACCTTCACAGCGTTAGCCAGTGCGTCAACGCCGCGGCCAAGAGCACGGCGTGCTTCTTCGTCAAACAAAATCTGCTTTGCCATTTATATTACCTCCAAAAGGTTTTGATTCAATTAGAGAACAGCCAGGATGTCGCTTTCGCGGATGACCAGGTAATCCTTGTCATCAACCTTGACCTCAGTCCCGGAATATTTAGAGAAGAGGATGTCGTCGCCAACCTTGACTTCCATCTCAGCGCGCTGGCCATTGTCCAGAAGCTTGCCTGCGCCTACAGCCACAACCTTGCCCTTCTGGGGCTTCTCTTTGGCAGTGTCCGGCAACACAATGCCGCTAGCAGTCTTGACATCGCCCTCGGAAACTTCAATGACAACTCTTTCGCCCAATGGCTTAATCATATTTATCTTCCTCCCATATAGAAATATACAAGATTCAATCTATTAGCACTCACTCACGTCGAGTGCTAATCACAGGTATTATGATAACGCTTGAACATCAAAAAGTCAATAAATAAAATTAAAAAAGTCAAAAAAACAAAGCATCCGTCCCCTCCTAAAATCGGGGTCGAATGCTTTTCAAATCATATCAACGCAAGCAAAGCCACAGGTGCAGGTCTCACACTTTGCCACCCGTGGCTTTGATGATGGCCTCAGCCACGGATTTCACCGTCAGCCGCTTGTACATGGCATAACGCTGGATACGGCGGTGAGCCTCCTGTTCGCTCATATGATGCTTTTTCATAAGGATGCTCTTGGCCTGATCCAGTATCTTCCGCAGGGCCAGGAGGTCGCGCAGTTCCTCTGCCTCTTGGCGGAGACTTTTTGCTTCCTGCCATCTGGCAGAAGCTATGGCAAGAGACGTGAGGATTTCCTCATCCTCTGCTCCCTCGGGCAGGCAGCCGTAGATGCCCAGCAAGGCCAGTTCAGGAGCAGCCTTTCCCAGTACCAGGACGGGAGCCAGTTTCGCCAGCCTTGCCAGGCTTTCTGTACCTTCCGGCTCTGTCCCCAGGTGAAATAACACGGCTCCCGGTTTCTTTTCTATAGCCAGCTCAAGGGCCCTGGCAGGTTCCCCTGCCTCTCCCGAGAGCTCAAAACCGGCTTTCTTGAAAATACTCTTATACTGGAGACGCAAGCGGTACTCCGGCTCTACTAACAAAACGCTGGGCAATCCCTGGGGCATAAATTCATCCCTGTCCTTTACTGGTACCAAAAAGCTGCTTCATATCATCTCACAAACTAAATTTATTTATCTGTCAGGGTAAGTCCCGGCACGGCGTTCAGATAATGGTCGCTGTAAAGCCCTGCCTGTGCCTGGTAGTACCCACGGCAGGCAATCATGGCGGCGTTATCCGTGCAAAGTATCTTGCTGGGATAGGAGAACTTCACACCGTGCTTGCCCGCCTCTTCCCTAAGCCTTGCCTCCAGGCCGCTGTTAGCGGCCACGCCACCTGCCAGTACCAGCGTGTCTCTGCCTGCTTCCGCCACTGCCTCAAAGGCCTTGTGGGTCAGCACCTCGATGACGGAATGCTGGAAGGAAGCAGCAATGTCAGCTTTGTTCAGCTCATGCCCCTTCATATTCTCGCTATTGATGTAGTTCAGCACCGCCGACTTCAGGCCGCTGAAGCTGAACTCATAATTGCCCTTTTCCTCCAAAGCGCGGGGAAAATCAATAGCCAGGTGGTTGCCCTCCTTGGCCAGGGCATCTATGCGGGGACCGCCGGGATAAGGCAGCCCCATAACCCGGGCAATCTTATCAAAGGCTTCCCCTGCCGCATCGTCACGGGTCTGGCCCATCATGCGAAACTCATTATATCCCCGCACATCCACCAAAGCCGTATGTCCCCCTGATACCACCAGGGCCATAAAAGGCGGCTCAAGAGCAGTATCAGAAAGGAAGTTGGCAAAGATATGCCCCTCCAGATGATTCACCCCAATCAGGGGCACATCCAGGGCATAAGCCAAAGACTTGCCTGCCGACACTCCCACCAGCAGAGCTCCCACCAGCCCGGGGCCATAAGTCACCGCCACCTGGTCGATATCGCCAAGTTCCACTCCGGCCTCGCGGACTGCCTCATCAATAACAGGCATGATGTTCACAATGTGTTTCCGGGAAGCAATCTCCGGCACCACCCCTCCAAATTTCTGATGAATGGGTATCTGGGTGGAAATGATATTGGAAAGGACATCCCGCCCCCCCTTGAGCACCGCCGCCGAAGTCTCGTCACAGCTGGACTCAATGCCAAGGGTCAGGATTTCCTGCTGGTCTTTCTGTTCCATTAAAGCTCCTATGTCAAATCTTCGTATTCCACATGATGATGGCGTCTTCCCCATTGTCCTGATAATAGCGGGGACGGCGTCCGGCCTCCTTGAAGCCAAAATTCTTGTAAAGGGCCAGCGCAGGGTCATTGGAAGGCCGCACTTCCAAGGTAAGGGCAGTTACGCCTTTCTCCTTCACCCTTCGGAT
Source organism: Selenomonas sp. KH1T6 (assembly GCF_900108415.1). Classification (NCBI taxonomy): domain Bacteria; kingdom Bacillati; phylum Bacillota; class Negativicutes; order Selenomonadales; family Selenomonadaceae; genus Selenomonas; species Selenomonas sp. KH1T6. The sequence goes on along the minus strand of NZ_FNWN01000039.1, from coordinate 11,867 downwards.
CAGCTCTGCCATCATTTCCGTGCCCACGTGCTTCCCCCGGTAATCAGGAGACACTGCCACATTGGTGATCTGGGCCTCCTCAAAGGAAATCCAGCAGCCCACATAGCCTATGACCTGCTCCTCTGCAAGAGTCTCTTCATCCAGCGCCAGCAGGTAGAGGGTGTTCTCATTGGCGGCTTCCCGCCAGAAGGACTCCCTGGACCAGGGCATGGCAAAGCAGGCCTTCTCCACCTTTTCAACAGCTGCCGCATCATCCGGCACCATTTCACGGAAAGTCAGCTTCACTTGGCACTCCCCTCCGCTGCCTCGGGATGACGCTTCTCCCACAGGACCTCCGCCTCGCTGCGGCGAATATAGACGGGCTCCATATCCATGACATTGCCCACTTCACCTGCAGCCAGTTTCTTCAATCCCACCATGGCCACACAAGCGGCCCGGGGCATGACCAGATGAGCAGGGGCCAGGCTGACATTAGCGGGAAGTTCCAGCTTGCCCGCAATCTTCTTGGGCACCACATCGCCCAAGAGCACCACCGGCTCCTTCATCGCCCCGCAAGAAGAGATAACCTCAGGCAGGCCGGAAACGGTGATTTCTTCCTGTGCCTCCATGCGTCCCTCATGGAAGCGGAAACTCTGGCGGTAAGCATTGCCTTTCTGGGCGTCCAGCAAGGTCACGATGCGCACCCCCGGCACAGGATAGTGCCAGGCCATAGCTTCCAAGGTAGGCACACCTATAAGAGGCAGCTTCAGGGCATAGCAGACAGCCTTGGCCGCTGCCAGACCGATGCGAAGCCCCGTGAAGGAGCCCGGCCCAATGCTCACGGCAATGCCATCCAAATCTTCTTTTTTCACATTTGCCATTTTGAGCACCTGCTCCATATGTGGGAGCAAAGTCTCAGAATGGGTCAGGCGGGCCTGCATGGTAAGTTCAGCAGAAAGCCGCGCCTCTGAGGCCACAGCCACGCTTGAAACCTGGGTGGCTGTATCAATGGCCAGTATTGACAAAGGTCTCCAACTCCTTCAAAAATTCCTTGTTCTCTTCGCCAATGGAAGAAAAAGTGAGCTTGCGGCCAGTCTCGCTGATGCGCTCAATGGACACTTCCACATAGTCATCCGGCATGGACTGGGGGAACTTGTCGGGCCACTCAATAACCACGATGCCCTCCGGCTCCTCCAGATATTCATAAAAGCCGATTTCCTCCAGTTCCTCTTCCGTCTCCAGGCGATAGAGGTCGAAATGGTAGATTGGGCAGATGCCCTCATATATGTTCATCAGATTGAAGGTAGGGCTGGTGACTTCCCCCTCCACGCCCAAAGTCTTTGCCAGGCTCTGGACAAAAAGGGTCTTGCCTGCGCCCAAATCACCTTCCAAGCACAGCACGGTTCCCTCGCGGATCTTCTGTCCCAGTTTATCAGCTAGGTCAGCAGTTTCCTCAGGGGAATTGGTTGTACACGTAAACATAATTTTTTATCTCTCCTATTTTGATAGACAGTTACATCAGTCTCCATTCAATTTTCTATTATAACGCTATATTTCAGATTTTGTCGATAGACAAAATTACACAAATCAGCGTTTCGGCGATAAGCCATAGCGCCTTTTTTCAGATTCTGTCGATAGACAAAATTATACAAAACCGCCCCATACTTGCCTTTTTGCTTATTTTTATGTTGAAATTTTCTGACCTTTATTATATAATAGGTGGCGTAGCGATAAGCCACAAAATATGGGAGCAAGTTGTCATTCTGTGTATTTTTTAGGAGGATGCCAAATGAAAAAATTTGTCTGCACCGTCTGTGGTTACGTACATGAGGGAGATGCCCCTCCGGCTCAGTGCCCCATCTGCAAGGCACCGGCTGACAAATTCGTTGAGCAGACCGGTGATTTGGTGTTCGCAGATGAGCACCGCATTGGCGTGGCCAAAGGTGTTGATGAGCGCATCATCGAAGGCCTGCGCATGAACTTCACGGGTGAATGTTCCGAAGTAGGCATGTATCTTGCCATGAGCCGTCAGGCTGACCGTGAAGGCTATCCTGAGGTTGCCGAAGCCTATAAGCGCTACGCCTGGGAAGAAGCTGAGCATGCTGCCAAGTTCGCTGAACTCCTTGGCGAAGTCCTCACGGACAGCACCAAGAAGAACCTTGAAATGCGTATCGACGCTGAGCATGGCGCCTGCGCCGGCAAGAAGGAGCTCGCTACCCTTGCCAAGCAGCTCAACCTTGATGCCATCCATGACACGGTTCATGAGATGTGCAAGGACGAAGCCCGCCATGGCTGCGGCTTCAAGGGGCTCTATGACCGTTATTTCGGCAAATAAGCATTAACAAGCACTCTAAAAGGGGCGCCAACGTATGGTGCCCCTTATTTTCGTGCAATTACAGCAAAGATGCAGGATCAAAACCTGTGTTCCTGATTCTTGTCAGGAGCACCTTATCATCCACCACTGAGTCTATCTTATGTTCCGGCCTCTCGTGAAGAGGTTCTTCATACGGCTCCGGCAGAATATGCTCATACTGGTCTGCAAACATCATAAGCGTAGGCCTGTCCGTCAAGCCAAACTCAACTTTCTTCACAATGCCGTACCCTTTGCTAGTCTTCACCACGGTCCCCACAGGGTAGATGGCCACATTGCTGAAAAACAGCTTCAAGAGCCTTTTATCAAACTGTCCCTCTGAGCAGTTCACCATGATATTGTAAGCCACAGCAGGAGAGTATGCCTTCTTGTAAGGCCTTCTGCTGGTGAGAGCATCGTACACATCTGCAATAGCGCAAATACGCCCGTAAAGATGTATGTCCGTCCCTTGCCGCCCTCCTGGATAGCCCTTCCCATTCATATGCTCATGATGCTGCAAAGCCACTATCCCCAGTATAGGGGCATCCGGCAATGACATAGCCCGTATCTTGCTGAAACCGGCCTCCGGGTGATGCTTGATGATATCAAACTCGTTCTGCGTAAGCCTGCCACGCTTGTTCAGGATTTCCGGGGGCACGATGATTTTCCCCAGATCATGCAGCAGCCCTCCCATAGTCAGCTCCTGCACTCCCCCCTCCGGCAGATTAGCCAGACGCCCCAGCATGCCAGAAAGCATGGCTACATTGACACTATGGGCAAAGGTATATTCATCGTGTACGCGTATATCCGTCAGCTGTACCAAATTCCCGCTGCGGGTGGCGATATCTGCCACCATGGCAGAAGCAGCTTTGGCCAATGGCTCAAACTCAAAAGTCCCCGTCCGCTCAATCTGGGCAAACACATCGCACACGCGCTGTATGGCCATGACCCTGGTCCTTTCCGAAAGGATATCCTCCGGCGGCATTGGCTTTATTTCCGAAGAATAGTTCAATACATGCAGGCCAATGACTCCCAGGTCACGCAGCTTGTCTATATAATGCTCGGTAAGTTCTGTGCCTTTGGTAAGGTAGCTGGCACCGCTGGAATTGTATATGCTCTGGGCCGTCACCATGCCGGGACGCAATTTTTTCAGCGGTAAATCTATCATAGTTGTTCCTTCCCATATAATAAAGTACATCCCCTGCCAAAATTCCCTGCAGGAACCTCCCCTTACTGAGAAGCTTTCTCCACCAGATCCCTGACACTGTCGGAAATGCGGTTATCGCTCATAGACCCCTTCACCACATTCATCTGTTCCTCGGAAAGTTCCGGTTCAACTGAAGCCTGTGCCACTAGATCCTTCACGCTGTCGGATATGCGGTTGTCGCTCATGGAGCCCTTCACCACGTCCATCTGTTCCTCAGTAAGCCCCGTGTCTTCCTTGGCCTCCACGGACTCTTCCTTCTCCTCATCCTGCTGGATTTCTCCAGTGTTGTAAAGGATATGCTTGCCCTTGTACCTGAAAATCTGCTTTATCGTCATTTGAACCGCGGGACGCCCTGCCCGCTTCACCTCCCGTTTGCACAGATGGCTCTCCTCATCACGTCATATACAGAAGTTCGTACACTCACTCTTGCTTGGATAATTCTACATCCATGGCTTTTTTCCTGCTAGCTTTTGAACTGCTCTTCAAGCCCCAAATGGCCCTCGAAAAAAAACCGTCAGGGAAAAGCTCCCCGACGGATTTTTCTTATTCCGCGTCTTTTGACTGCAAAGCTATGATCCCCGCCTGGAATTCCTCCAGGCTGAGGTCAAAGTAAGGCAGTTCCTTCATCAAGTCGTAAACTTCCTGCTGGGAAACAGCCTGCTCAATGCGCTCTGCTATACTGTCCTCTGTCAGGGCATGCATGAGCATGTGCTCTATTTCCTCTATGTTTCTTTCCATAATATCCTGCTTTCAGCCTTACACAGCCTCTGTATTGTCCAGCTCGTACTCAGCAGCCTGAGCTTCCTTCTGCTCCTCCCAAATAATGGTGGGAGCCAGCTCAAAGCCATTGAAGCGGGTGGCGCTCACTGTGGAGTAGGCACCGATTTCCGTCACCAGCACCTTGTCCCCAATCTTCAAAGCAGGCGCCTCAAAATCGCTGTAGAGCACATCAATGCCATCACAGCTGGGACCGCCGAAGAAAGAAGGACGCTTCTTCCCCTTGCCGAAGCAGTGAAGAGGATAGGTCCAGTGATCATAGATAATGCCGGAGAAAGCACCATAAATGCTTTCATCCAGGATATACCAAGGCTTCTCCCCCCGGAACTTGGTGCCGATGACAGAAGCCACCAGATTCACCGCCGTGCCGCACATATAGCGGCCTGGCTCCGTCCACACAGCCACATCGGGGAAGAGACGCTCAATCTGCCTGTTGATGGCCTCCATCATAGCTGCCAGATCCACGGAAAGACCTTCCGCAGAGGGCACCGGGAAGCCGCCGCCTATATCCAGGTCAGTCAGTTCCATGCCCATCCTCTTTGCCTCGTCAAAGAGCCCCCTGCACACCAGCAAAGCCTCTTCATAAGCCGCCGTAGAAAGGGACTGGCTGCCCACATGGAAGCAGATGCCAATGGGGTTAAGCCCCGCTGCCTTGGCCTTCTGCAGCAGAGGCAGCGCCTCAGCCAAAGGAGCACCGAATTTGGTGTTGAGATCCACCAGAGCCTTATTGTTACGCACACTGACCCTGACCAAGACATCCGCGCCCGGCACAGCAGCAGCCATTTTTCCAATCTCAGACTCATCATCAAAAGTCATGCGGCGCACATTGCACTCTGCCGCCGCCAAAAGGCCGCGCTGGTCTTTCACAGGATTGGCATAAATCATGCGGGAGCCGTCAACCCCCAGCTCATGAAGCGTCCTTATCTCACCAGCAGAAGCCACATCGAAGCAGGAGCCCAAAGAAGCCAGCCGCTTCAGTATTCCCGGTGTGGGATTTGCCTTCATGGCATAGTAGATGCCCGCCCTGGGCATATGCTTCCGCATAAAGCGATAATTCTCCTCCACCTGGTCCAGTGAAGCCACCAGAAACGGCGTAGGAATACGCGCTGCCAATTCATTCATCTCTTGTTCGGTCAGTCGAAACATAACACAACCCTTCCTTTTTACATGATGTACAGTGGTGCACTAAGCTCATACTGCGCCCTATGGGCTTGCATTCGCTAAGTGCCCTGTGTATACGCAGAACTAACCGCTCACCTTCCCCCTTCGGGTTCGGTTCACGGAGTTCTGCAGTAAAAATCTTTCCTTATGTTAGCAGATAACGCCCCCCTTGTAAACAAGAAAATTCCCCTGTCTATCCTCTGTAAACAACGGCTCACATAATCCTCTCCCAGAAAATTTTCTCACAAAAATATTGACGTACATATAAATAAATGATATACTTTTATTCGTTAGCGACACAAGCGGTCACTATCTTGCCGGAATGGCGGAATTGGCAGACGCACCAGACTCAAAATCTGGCGTTGGCAACAACGTATCGGTTCAAGTCCGATTTCCGGCACCACTTGAAAATGCAAGCCCTGAGGTTCAGCCTCGGGGCTTTTTCATTGATGTTTATTACGGAGGTTTGCAATGACTCAAGAAGAATTCCACAAGCTCGTTCATCTGGTAATGGACTCCCCCGCCCATCCCCCCGAGACGCTCTTCACCGGCGGCATGGACAACTGGCGGGCCAGAGCCCGTTTGGCCCATTTCCTGGCCATGAAGGGCATTGACAAGGAAAAGGAAGCGTTGGAACTCTTCCGCAGCATCGTAGAGGAAGAGATTGACGAGGAGAATGCTGAAGAAGTTGAGGAAAAGGCCTTTGCCCTCCAGAAGCTCTGCAGCCTGGAAAAGAGCCTCAATCAGGACGAGAAGGCCCTTAACCATATCAACCTGGCCATCGAGCTGGCGGAGAACACGGACTTCCTCTACAAATACCTGCTGCGCGGCGAGCTCTGGGCTGACCGCTGGAACCTCATGCACAAGATGAAGATGACAGAGCAGGCCGAGGCTGAAGTGGACGAGCGCCTGGAAGCATACAAGGACCTGCCCATCCCCCACAACAGCTACGTCTACTACGGCTACCGCTTCAAGGCCCACCTGGCCGCCGCCCGGGGATCCGGCACCCTCATTGCCAAGGACTACATGCACATGGCCCTCCACGCCATGGAGATTCCCGAACGAAACAAGGCTGCCCTGGAGCACGCCTTTGCCGCCACCCACGACAACACTCCCTTTATCCTGGCCGAAATTGACAAAGCAACCCCGAACCCGGATATGCTGCACTGGGATATCTAAGCCCTGCCACCTCCCCCATACGCGGGGAGGTTTTATTATTATGGGATGCTTTCTACCAGAACAAATAAAAGAAGCTGTCTAGCACCAAGGCTAGGCAGCTTCTTTTATGATATATCAGCTTTTACCAATCTATGCGCATAGATTAAAGGGCACGCTGAACCTTACCTGAACGCAGGCAACGGGTGCAGACGTTAACACGCTTGACCTCACCCTCGACCACAGCACGGACGCGCTGAATGTTGGGCTTCCAGGAGCGCTTCGTCTTCAGATGGGAATGGCTGACGTTGTTACCGGACAGCTCACCCTTTGCACAAATCTCGCAAACATTTGCCATATCGCTACACCTCCTTACTGGATGTTGAAAACCGTTGAGTGGTATGGCTTCCAAACAGAACGGATATATTTTACCACAAAGAAAAAGCCTTAGCAAGGAAAACTTTCAGCAACCTTTGAAAGCATTTCTTTGCTAAGGCAAAATTCATTTTAGGTGAGCTACGCTTCTAGCAATCCTTACCTCCACCGCTTGCGGGGGAGGTGGCAGCCGAAGGCTGACGGAAGGGGGACTTCGAAGCCGTTACGTTTCTAACGCCCCTTCCACCGCCTAGCGGCGGTCCCCCTTCCCCGTTTCACGGGGCAGGTAACACCTACGATTTAAGGCTTAATTCTAAAATCAGCTATACTCGCGAGTATAATTTTTACTCTTCGCTGGCAGACTTCTTGCTGGCAATCTTCTCCTGCACCAGCTTGATGAAGTCCTCAGCGCCCATGGACTGGGTTTCCTTCTCGCCGTAACGACGGACGGTGACGGTACCGTTCTCCACTTCCTGGTCGCCTACTACGAGAGCGTAAGGAATCTTCTTTACTTGAGCTTCGCGGATCTTGTAGCCCGTCTTCTCGTTGCGGTCATCTACCTCAACGCGGAGGCCCAAATCGAACATCTTCTTCTTCAGCTCATAAGCGTAGTCGGCATGCTTGTCCGTGATGGGCAGGATCTTCACCTGCACAGGAGCCAGCCATACCGGGAAGGCACCGGCATAGTTCTCGATGAGGATGCCAATGAAGCGCTCTATGGAGCCGTACACCACACGGTGGAGCATGACAGGGCGGTGCTTCTCGCCGTCCTCACCCACATAGGTCAGGTCGAACTTCTCAGGCATGAGCATATCCAGCTGGATGGTGCCGCACTGCCAGGTACGACCGATGGAATCACGGAGGTGGAAGTCAATCTTCGGGCCGTAGAAAGCGCCGTCACCCTCGTTGATGATGTACTCAAGGCCGCGGTGCTCCAGGGCATTGCGAAGAGCGTTGGTAGCATTCTCCCAGATCTCATCAGAACCCATGGAGTCCTCAGGACGGGTGGACAGCTCTGCCGTATAGGACAGGCCGAAGGTGCTGTAGACCTCATCGAACAGGTCGATGGTATGCTGGATTTCCTCCTCAATCTGGCTGGGCGTGATGAAGAGATGAGCATCGTCCTGGGTGAAGTTGCGGACGCGGAACAGACCGTGGAGAGCACCGGAGAGCTCATGGCGGTGTACCAGGCCCAGCTCGCCCATGCGCAGGGGCAGGTCACGATAGCTGTGCTGATGGGACTTGTAAACCAGCATGCCGCCTGGGCAGTTCATGGGCTTCACTGCATAATCTTCCTCGTCGATCTTCGTGAAGTACATGTTCTCCTTATAATGATCCCAATGGCCGGAAGTCTCCCAGAGCTTGCGGTTCATAATCATGGGAGTCTTGATTTCCTGATAGCCGTAGCGGCGGTGCACTTCACGCCAGTAATTGATGAGTTCGTTGCGAATCACCATGCCATTGGGGTGGAAGAAGGGGAAGCCGGGACCTTCCTCGTGGAGGCTGAAGAGATCAAGTTCCTTGCCCAGCTTGCGGTGATCGCGCTTGGCAGCCTCCTCCAGCATGTGCAGGTACTCGTCAAGATCTGCCTGCTTCTCGAAAGCCGTGCCGTAGATACGCTGGAGCATCTTGTTCTTCTCGCTGCCGCGCCAGTAAGCACCTGCCACACTCTGAAGCTTGATGGCCTTCACCTTGCCCGTGGAAAGCACATGGGGACCAGCGCAGAGGTCGGTGAACTCGCCCTGGGAGTACATGGAAATAGTTGCATCCTCAGGCAGATCTTCGATGAGCTCCACCTTGTAGTTCTCGCCCTTTTCCTTGAAGAAGGCGATGGCATCAGCACGGCTGACTTCTTTCCTCTCCAGCTTCAGGTTCTCCTTGACGATCTTCTTCATTTCCTTCTCAATGTCCCGCAAGTCGCTTTCCGTAAGCTGGCGGTCCATGTCGAAGTCATAGTAGAAGCCGTTGTCGATAGCAGGGCCGATGGCCAGCTGCACATTGTTGTCCTTGTAGAGGCGCTTCACGGCCTGTGCCAGGATATGGGAAGCCGTATGGCGCAGAGCCCAGCGGCCGTCCTCTTCCTCAAAGGTCAGGAAATCCACCTGGCAATCCTTGTCCAGGACGCGGGTAAGGTCTACGGTCTCGCCGTCCACCTTGGCAGCCAGCACCTTCTTGGCCAGGCTGTTGCTCACCTGCTTCACAAAATCAAGTACGGACGTACCCTCGGCTGCTTCGCGCACCGCACCGTCTTTCAGCGTGATTTTCAGCATGAAAATTCCTCCTAAACACCGCCCCGGACACCCGCAGGAAAGCGCATCCAAGGACGTAAAACTAAAAAGACCCGCCCCTTCAATCTAATGAAGGGACGAGTCACAAACTCGCGGTTCCACCCTGCTTGCCCCGAAAACTCAGAGCCACTTTGGACATTTTTAACGGAGATTGCTCCGGCAAGACCTACCCACCAAAAGGCTTCAGCCTTGCAGCTTGGAAGGGGTAACGCACTGCTTTCTCTCCGCAGGGCTTGCAGCCAGGGCCCCGCTCTCTGTAGGAGCAACCACAGTCGTCATGTCTTCCGCATCGCCTTTGTTCTTATGTAAGGATTATTATAGGAGCTGCCCCCTGCCCTGTCAAGGAGTTTTTCTTGTTCCCGCCTGCCTTCTCTGATAAAATGAAAACAAAGAAACTCGCAAAGGAGAGGACTATCATGACCATACACGGAGCCGTAATCATAGAGCAGGGAGTGACCTTCGCCGTCGTAGCCGTAAGGCCGGAAGTCACCCGCTACACCGCCCGCCTGGTACACACGCGCCGGGCCCTCTCCCGCTTCTTTCCCAACATGCCCATCATCCTCATGAGCCAGGATAATAATGGTACCCCCCATTACTACGGACGCAAGGACATCGTGGAATTCCTGAAATCCATCCGACTGGACCAAATTCCCTGGAAGGAATATCATATTTACTGAAAACAGAGGAGCAAGCCCATGAAAAAGAAACTTCTTGCCAGCCTGGCAGCCCTGCTGCTCACCGGCAGCCTCACTGCCTCAGCCTCCCCCATTCCCCTGCGGGGCATCGTAGAAGGCTTCTACGGCACCCCCTGGTCCCAGTCTGACAGACTGGACATGATAGACTTCTGCCAGCAGGAAAAACTCAATGCCTATATCTACGCCCCCAAAGATGACCCCTATCATCGCTCCAAGTGGCGTAAACCATATCCCCAGGACAAACTGACTGAACTGTCTGACCTCATCGCTGCCGCCAAACACCAGCAGGTTAAGTTCATCTTTGCGGTTTCTCCTGGCCTTGACATCACCTTTGCAGGAGAGCAAGGGCAAAAAGACCGCCTGGCCATGCAGGAAAAACTAAATGCCATGTATGACCTTGGCGTGAGGGATTTTGCCATCTTCTTTGATGACATAGAAAACAAGGACGGCCAGGGGCAGGCAGAATTCCTGAACTGGCTGGAGGAAAACTTCGTCAAAAGCCACCCCGGCGTCTCCCCTCTCATCACCGTGCCCACAGAATATTTCCATCTGGACATGACGGAAAAAGGCGCAGTGAAAGAATACACAAAAGCTTTCTCAGGTACCCTTGACAAGGACATCCTAGTGCTCTACACCGGGGAGAAGGTAGTGCCCGACGGGCTGCAGGACAAGGACTACGCAGAAGCCAGCAAGCTCTACGGCAGGCGGCTTGGCCTCTGGTGGAACTATCCCGTCAGCGACTATCTGGAAGCCAAGCTGGCTCTCGGCCCCATAGAGAAGCTTCCCCGCAAGAAGCTCCCTGCCATCTTTTTCAACCCCATGAAATATGCCCAGCTGTCAAAGCTCAGCCTCACCACCGGGGCGGCCTATGCCAAATACCCCAGAGGCTACAAGCCCGCCAAAGCCTGGCGCAAAGCCCTGAAAAAAGAATACGGCCCCTTGGCAGCTGACATGGAAAGATTTGCTGACCATTCCCAGCACATGAGGGTAAGCTGGGCAGAAATCGGCCCAGCAGACGGCAAAAAACTCCGCCAGCTGGCAGATTCCTACTGGGCAGCCAAGACTCCCAGGAAACGCCAAACCGCGGAAAAGAAACTGACAAAAGAGCTTCTTGCCCTGGATAGGTCCATCAGCAGTCTTCTCACCAGCCTCCCACCGGAAGTCCTAGCAGAATGCCGCCCCCAGCTGGAACAGCTGCAGCGCATAGCCAGGGCCGACCTGCTGGGCCTTGACCTGTTGGCAGGCAGCCAGGACAAAGCAGCAGACTTTGCCCAAGCTCTGCAGGAAGTGAAGGCCCATGACCAGGAAGCCCTGGTTTCAGAACAAAGCGCCCGCGCCCTGCTAACGGAAATAGAACAAAAACTGCCTTAAAATCACGCCCCCTGTCTTTGATAGCTTTATTCTACCAAAGACAGGGGGCGTTTAGTCGTCTGCCATGTGACATATATTTAGACAGGAGACATCTAAAAAAAGTGACACCTTAGTTTTGTCTACTACCACTCCTCCTCATCACATACAATGTGAATTAGGAAACTCTAAGTTCACTATTCACGTTCCTTAAAGCTTGCACATTTTTCAATGTGCTCCCAGATTTTATGGCAAAAACTTATTGCAAATGAGTATTACCCATCTCAGCTAGATGTTTCACATGTACAATAGTACTCGTAAGAAAGAAGGTGAACATCATGTTGAGATTGCCTGAAATCGGCTCCCACGCTGCTTATCAGCAGCTCCTCTCCCAACTCATTTGCAACAAGCATCTCAAAAAGAAGAAACACAAGCTCGCAGCCAAGCTCTTAGCCCTTGACCTCTCACCGGTTGACGAGATCATGCGCCCCTTTCTATTCAGAGGAGGGCCGCCCTGCATGGCTGCCTTCCTC
>NZ_FNWN01000021.1:0-57950 GCF_900108415.1 Selenomonas sp. KH1T6 | reverse complement strand
CATTCCCATTTTTTATTCGGCTCCAAAATTCCGCGCCCGGGGCGGCGGTGGAAAAATGGCAGCGCACATGGTACGCCTGACGAGCCAAAGCTGCAAGCAGCTTACTTTTTGCTTAAGGCCTGAGTCAACAGCCAATCGGCGTTTTTATATCCGCTATTTCAAAGATGCCTTGACGGTTTCGCGCCGTTTTCGCATTGAAGTGCGGCTAAAGTGAATAGACTGTGGACGACCTGTGCTTTCGAGGTGATGGTTCTGCCCATTTGTATAGATATGTATATTCATATTTTTCCCAAAGGGAGGAAAACAGTATGAAAAAGTTTGATCCGAATGTACAGGGGTCTTACGAGCAGGTGAAGAAGGCTATGGCCTGCCAGAGTGTCGAGGAACTTCTGAAACTGGCGAAGGATGAGGGCTACGGAAGAGGCGGAGAAGTATTTCGCCCAGCTTTCCGAGATTGATCTGAGTCCGGAAGAACTGAAGCAGATTGCCGGTGGCGAGGCGGGGTTCGATGTGTACGCTCCTTCTAGAAACTGGTAAGCCGCACGAATCCAAGAGAATCTGTTGAAATGCCTGCTGGAAATCTGTGGCTGAAGAGTAAAAAACGTAACGAGGAGATAAGTCCATGAAGATACCGGTCATAGTGGCAGACGAACACAACGAAGCCTTCGTGGCCTGGCACAGGTTCAAAGAGCAAAAAATCATCGGAGAAACGGGAAATTATCTCCTTCATGTCGACCACCATGATGACATGGTGTGCGGCGGGTATAATTGGGATTTTACCCAGCTTGCGGGAACGACGGAGGAGGCACGCCGTCTAATGGACCAGGCCCTCGGAATCGCCGACTTTATCGTTCCCGCCATATATCAGGGTCTTTTTTCCACGGTACATATTCTGAAAAATCTGCGGCCGGTCTCCTTGAAAAAAAAAGAACAGTACGTCTGCTTAGCATCTGCCAAAGAATTGATATGCGGTGATTACGTCCCCTTTTTTCATGCGGCAGAAAAGATGAACAGCGAAAGTGACTATCGTTTTTTTTCCCGCATTGACGGCGGTCTTTTGGGAGAGGATGACTTGCCCCAAGACGGCATAGTGTTGGATGTGGATTTTGATTATTTCTGCTGGGACAACAGTCTGGGGAGCGTGCCGGAGGCGCGGATAGAAATCACGGCAGCGGCTTATGAGGAGTTCGTGAACGACAGAAATCACCCTTTCCGCATCTTGCCTAAGAAAGTTGTAAATGCAAAAGAGCAGGAGGGAAAATATTGGCTCGTATATAAAGAGCATTTGTCTACGCCACAGATCGCCAGCGAAGAAACCATCGTCCGCCGTATGGACAAGCTGATAGATTACCTGGCTCAGGCAAAAATGGCTTTTCGGGCTATGGATGTCTGCCGCTCCTCCCATTCGGGCTATTTGCCGAGCAGCCGGGCAGCTTTTGTGGAACGTGAATTTTTTGCTCGTATCCAGCGCATTATGGAATTGGAGTTTTGGGAATAGTAAGGCCTCCATCTAGGTAAAGATAAACGCACAAGCAAAGGCAGGAAGAAGGGGGAGCAAACAAGTATGAAGGAATCCATGGTTTTATCCCAAAAGGATTATGATAAAGTGATGGAGTGTCTGGAAAAAGCCCTTAGCGCGTGGAAATTAACAAGCAATGAAATAATGACCGCCCAGTTCCTGCTGGAGGAAAATTTCATCAGGTTGGCTAAGGCTTCTGGAGAAGAGAAATCCTTTGTGGCAGAGGTTTCCCTTCAGAAAAGGTTTGGAAATGTCAGTTTGAAAATCTCTTCCCTGGGAGAGGAGTGCAATCCCATCATCGAACTGGATGCAAACTCTGATGACGAAGAAGAACGCATGGTTCTGGCCAGCCTGAAGTCCCATCTGCCCAAGATGAGCTATGTCAGGCGCAGGGGCAGGAATATTGTTTCCATATTGGTGCATGAGTCCGGGAATAAACAGGTTTGGAATCTTGGCATTGGCTTGGTGGGCGGCATTGCCATGGGGCTCATACTGAAGAACTTTCTGGGAGCGGAACTTCTTGGCTGGCTGGAACTGAACATATTCAGTTCTATAGAAGAATTGTTTATGAAGGCCCTGCGGATGTCTATAGCTCCCATGATTTTCCTCTCTGTGCTGTCCGGCATATTGAATATGTCCAAGGCTGCTGATATAGGACGCATGGGCGGCAAACTGCTGGGCATTTCCCTGCTGAAGATGGTTATTGGCCTGGCTATGGCATTGCCCCTGGGCGTATGGATGGGGCAGATGCCGGAATTTGTGGGGATGGTGTCCAGTGGGACAGCGGAGGTGGCCAGCCAGCTCTCACTGCGGGAATTGCTGCTGGACATAGTGCCAGGGGATTTGGTATCGCCTTTTTATAACAACAATCTGTTGCAGGTTTTATTTCTGGCTTTTTTCTTTGGAATGTTGCTGATCAAGTTTGAAGAACAGGCAGAATGGCTGAAGGACTACATAAACTTTTTCAATCGTCTTATGATGAATGCCATAAGCGCCATCCTGCCCTTGATGCCCCTGGTGGTATTTGCTTCCATGGCAAAACTGATGCTTGAGGTGGAAATTACTGCCTTGCTGGGCTATTTTTGGATTATTTTGGGGACTGTTGGTGAAATTGTTTTCTTGCTGGGTGTTTGCAGCATAATTATTCCTCTGCTGGGGCGCTTGTCCCCCACACCATATTTGAAAAAAACCTTGCCCTTCGGCCTTTTACCCTTTACCACGCGCAGTTCCAGTGCCTGTCTTATTCAGACCATGGAGCTTTGCAAAAGCAAGCTGGGTATGGATGAGAAATTAACTCTGTTTGCCATTCCAGTGGGGATGCAATTCAATATGACCGGGGGAGGCATGTTTGTGGTGATGCTGGCAATCCTTCTGCGGGTCACCTTGGGATTGCCTATCACTGGAGAATTTCTGCTCTCTTTCTTCCTGGCATCAATGCTGCTTACCTTGACTATCCCCAGCATGCCGGGCGCTAACCTGATGGTGATGGCTTCACTTTTTGAAATGGCGGGGGTTCCGGCAGCGGCAGTAACTCTTTTTATCGGCATCGACCCAATCATAGATTCCTTTACGACCTTGTCCGCGGTACTATCCAATATCAACAGTTCTCTTATACTGGCCAGTATGGAGGGAAAGGTGGATAAAGGGATTTACAGCAGTGAGGAATGAGTCGGGTCACATGCTTTTCTATGGGGCTTCACCAAGGCCGAATGGATAAAGAAGTTAGAGGAGCGCGTATATTTGCATAAATATAGCCGCAGGAACTGCTCCTGCGGCTTTTGGTTTTGTTGTTACAGTTCAGACCTTTGGTACAGGTAAAATAAGTACATTAAGCAGGAAAAGCACAATTCGACAGCGAAAACTACAGGAAGAATCGTGGATTTATTGGAAAAATGCTGTTTATTTTGTAGAAGGAAAATAGCCATCATTGTCGAATATTATCAGAGTTGTATCAGCGTTATGTAAACACGCCGGTGGAGATGGACGGGAAGGCAACACTTCTAATACCATGTTTCATGGCAAGTTCCACCCTAAGCTGCTGCGTCAAAAGAAGAACTCAACTCGTCCGAATAGCTTCTCTGCTTTCTCGCCGCCGGTGATTGTTTTTCCCTTGAAGTACTTCGCGATAAGGCCAACATTCTTGAAGGGGGCATATTTTGCACCGAGAACCCACCCTTTCGTGCCACGAAGCGCGTCGTCATACATCGTGCCCTGAAAGGTGGTGTTATATCCGAAACGACGATAGCCTGCATAAATACTCCAATCGCCCTTTTCAGGTCGATCTTGATAAGTGCCATAGTCGAACTCAGACTGCCATGATGTATCCTCAAAATCGGTTTTGGTGTTCTTGGCGTAATTTGCCCATAGATTGGCTTTCTTGCTAAAACGATAGCCCACATTGACTGTCCAGATGCTAGCCGTATCCTCATTGCGACTTCTGCTGTAGGTATAGAAATCATTGTATCCATTCCTGGCCAGATCCTGATCCAGTGTCTTCAGGTCAGAATCCTTGATATGGTAATACCCGACACCGCCATACAGTTTCGATTCCGGATTATCATACTGCACCCGGATACCGACAAGGGAAGATGGCGCGTTGGAATGGAGTCTTGCTGATGTTTCGTAAAAATCTGTGATTGGTGTGATGCCGGTATTGCTCCATCCTGTACTGTCAGACAAACGCACGCCGGGTCTGACCTTGTCCTCCGACAGGCGTCCTACTACAATAGTCCCATAAAAATCCTTGCCAAAGGTCATCTCCGCGCCGGAAATATCCGTATCCCAGAGAAGGCCATGTTCAGGGGCAGGGTTAAATTCGAACCTGCCTAATTTTACTTGGAAATTGTTGTAGTCGCCTTGTGCCCATGCGCGTTTCAGGGAAACATCTGTCGTTGTGTCATGCTTCATATTGCCTTCAGCATCAAGACGAGCATTCACGGTCCAGTGATCATTGACTTCGGCTTTCGGCTCGAGACGAAAGACATATCCATTCACATTCACCTTTGCAGTGTCGCCTGATATAGAATCCCTGATGCGGGTGCTATGATACGTGTACTCCAGCTTTCCACTCCACTGAACCATATCAGCATGCTTCTCAAGATTGCTTACGCGAACACCCAGGTTATTCAACTCCTCCCTGAACTCTGCGGCAAGACGATCCAGCATAGCTTTGTCACCGCCGGAGGGATTCTTCGCCATTGCCTTTGCAATCATCTGAGCCATCTCATAACGGGTGATGCTCCGATCACCGCGGAAGGTGCCATCTCCATAACCCTCAATAACGCCGTCAGTAGCAAGCTGAGCAACAGCGTCATAAGCCCAATGGCCAACAGGCACATCGGAGAACGGATTTGCTGCAGCAAAGGTTGTGCATGCACTCCCAACAGTTAGAGTCATTGTCAATACAGATACGAATGATTTTTTCACGATAAACCTCCCTATTATACTACTGATTCCTGCATCATTTTATCACGTAAACCATCTTCGCCTGCTACCCCATGAATCATGTCAATGCAGGTTCGCTTTATTTTTCTTGTTACGAGCTTCTGTATGATGTATTCAATTTCCTGAGGATTTTTCCTGCTATTGCCCATCAATTTTGTGCGCTTGTCACATGGGGGAGGTGAACTGTAACGAAATGAAGGATTTTTCCAAATGACTGAAGAAGGAAGTGGAGTGCTTACATTTAAATAAATATAGCCGCAGGCGCTGTTCTTACGGCTTTTGGCTGTGTGGGGGTTACTTTAGAATGCAGTCCAATTTGTGAGGAGATGACTTTGCAGCATGAGCAAAGAAATACTGAAACAACGATTGATACTGACTAATGATGAAATCAGCAATCTCGTGGCCAAAGTCCGCTCTTTGGCAGGAAAGTATTCCGAGCGGGAGCAGTTGAACCTGGCATTGACACTTGAGGAAGTCCTGCTGGATTATCAGCTGGCCTTTGGGAAAGACAAAGCGGTTACCTGCGTATGGAAAGACGATTTCTTCCGTGGTTCGCGTATCACCATATCTTCCCCAGGACAGGAATGCAATCCCCTGCTCATGGCGAATGAGGAGGATGCGGAAGTCATCGAATACGCGCAGCGCATGATGAATGTCCTGGGTATGGGGACGCAATATCAGTATCTACGTGGGTGCAATGTCACCACGGTGAAGCTGCCCCCCAAGCGGAAGCTCACAATGCTGCATCAGCTCTGGATTGCCGCCGCCATGGCCGTATTGACCATGGTCCTGCTGCACTTCGTGCCTGAGAATATGGCAAAGCTCTTCACGGATGACTTTGTGACGCGCATTTTCCAGAAAATGGTAAGCATTCTTGCGACGCTGGCAACGCCACTGATCTTTTTCGCTCTGCTCACGGGAATAAAGAATATTGGCGATGTGACGTCACTGGGCCGGATGGGGAAAATAGTCTGCGCGCATCTGTCAAAGCCTTATCTTGTGGCCCTTCTTTTGGCACCCTTGGCCTGCATCGCCTGCTATCCACTTTCCTTGGGAGGGGGAAGCGGCGAATCTGTGTTTGGCAGCCTGCTTCAGCTTGTGCTGGATATCATACCAGATAATCTGGTGACGCCGCTGCAGGTCAACAATGATCTGCAGGTCATTGTCATTGCTGTCTTCACGGGGACTGTGCTGCTCATGCTGAAGGGAGAGGTCTCGAGCCTGGAGAAGCTGGTGGATGAATCAGCCAAGGTGGTGAACAGGATGATGTCGCTGGCATGCAAAGGTCTGCCTTTGCTTATCTATTTCGGCATCATCTCCGTCAGCGCCCAAATGGATTCAGGGCGAATCTGGGATCTGTACAGATTTGCGCTGGCCATGCTCGCCGTGCAGGTCATCGTCATAGGCTTCGTTGTCCTGCGAACCTGTAGGCTGGTCAGGAGGCCGCTGAAGGAAATCCTGAAGCCCACGGTTCCTGCGCTGCTGATAAATCTCGCCACCAGTTCCCAGATGGCATCATATCCTGCCAGTGAAAAATGCTGCAAGGAAGGCTGGGGCGTTGAGCCCAAGCTGTTCGATTTCGCGTTTCCCATGGGCGTTGTGCTCTATATGCCGAATGGTGTGGTGCTTCTCGCCATTACGACTTGGATGATGCTCTATCTTGCGGGGATTCCCGCCGATTTCCCCATGTTGGTGAAGGTCAGCTTCCTGAGTGTCATTGTTGCCATCGCAGCGCCGCCGATTCCCGGTTCCGGGCTTGTGGTCCTGCCCATTCTTATGACCAGTACTGGAGTTCCACTGGAATTTATGCCTCTGGGTGCCCTCTTTGTTACTGTGATGGGACATATCATGCCAGCCATGAATGGTTTCTGTCTCCAGCTGGAAATGCTGGCCCTTGGTAAAAAACTAGGGATGCTCAAGAAGGAATGATGATGTTCTTGGTTGAATATCAGGCAGAGAGCAATTTGGGTTAAAAACAATTTGCGCTGCTGCTCTGCAAAATTTTTGGAACTTGGATTTGCAAGAGAGGAACGTGATTATGTGAGAAGGTTATTCAGTTCTGCAGTCCTGGGGATTATGCTGGCGTCAGCGCCCTTGCCGGTTGGTGTGGCTGTACCTGATATGCCTGTTGCCCAGGCTGCCCCAAGGGTAGAGGAAACTGCGATGGTGTGCGGCTATGCACTGGAGCCAGGTGATACCATTGGTGTTATTGCTCCCGCTACTAGTTCGGGGACAGATGATTTTGGAAATGCGATCAAGTATCTGGAGAGCTTGGGGTACAAAGTAAAACTGGCACCTTCATGCCAGGCAAATTACGGCTATCTTGCGGGGCCGGATGTGATGCGGGCTGCTGATGTCAATAATTTTTTCCGTGATGATGAGGTTGATGCTATTCTCTGCCTGCGTGGCGGCTATGGCTCGGCCAGAATCTTGGACAAGTTGGATTATGAAGCTATCAGGCAGCATCCCAAGTTGTTTATAGGCTACAGTGATATAACTGCCATGCACGTGGCTTTGAATCAGAACAGTCATCTGGCAACATTGCACGGGCCTATGCTTACTTCGTTCAGGAAGAAAGCATCCGACACGGATTATACCCGGGAAAACTTTGCCAGGGCTTTAAGTGGCAAACTTTACCCGGACGATATTCCCCTGCCAAAGGATATAAAGCTTCAGGCAATCCAGTCAGGCAGTGCTGAGGGGCAGATCATAGGCGGCAATCTGTCTATTCTGGTCTCCCTGATAGGCACTCCGTACGAATTGAAGGGAGTGGGGGCTATTTTATTTATTGAAGATGTGGGAGAGGAAACATATAAGATTGACCGTATGCTTCAGCAGCTTTGGCAGAGTGGCCTCCTGCTTCGTGTAAGCGGCGTAGTGGTGGGAGACTTTGTTGGTGCAGAGGATGATTACGAAGAAGGTGACTTCCATTTGGATGAGGTGCTTTCGTACTATGCCAAGCTCTCCGGCAAGCCATGGCTGAAGGGAGTACCAGTAGGGCATGGCAAGAATAATCTTTGCCTGCCTTTTGGCAGCAGGGCCGTCATGCAGTCCAATGATGACGGTACGGCAGCATTGCGCATAGTGGAAACGCCTCTCCAAATGAAGCATAAAGATCTCTGAGGTTATGTCAGAAGTATTGACAAGTATTGTTATGCAGAGGAGGAAAGAAAATGAGAAAACATGTTGCTTTTGCGGTTGCCTTTGCGTTCCTGGCATCAGTCGCATTTTACGCGTCGGGCGGTTTGCAGGCTGTGTATGCTGCGGTTGCCTGGCAGTGCACGAAATGCGGTTTGATCATCCACCATGACCCCCACGAGGGCGGTTATGATCCCGCATGTCCCAATAGGGGAATCCATGCATGGGTCAAGATCGATTGGAATTCGACAGCCGCTGACGTTTCTTCAAGGGACAAGGAAGGCAGTTCTTCTGGCCAGTATGAGCATACATACAAATGCAGCAAGTGCGGCAAAGAGATTCATTCCGATCCCCATCACGGCGGCTATGATCCGGAATGCCCCGAAGGAGGCATCCATGCCTGGGTTCAGGTTGATTGATTTTTTCTTCAAGATGAGGACAAGGTTCGTTGTTGATGATGTTTTCTAGAATTCTCCAATGTTTCGGTCCGGTTTCATTTCTATCATGGCAAAAGGAGCTATGTTCATGGAAAATAATTCTTTTTCTATTCCCATATCCCGTCGCAGCTTCATGAAGCTGGTGGGCCTGACGGCGGCAGGTGCGGTACTCGGTGGTGGGGTGGAAATGAAAAAAACAGCAGCGGCTGCGACGGTCATTCCTGCGGTGAATTTCAGCGGGGCGGACCTGCCGGTATTGATCAATGCCGACGTCTGCGTTGTAGGGGGCGGCTCGGCTGGAACAGCGGCGGCCATCAGCGCAGCACGCAAAGGCGCGAAGACGGTGCTGGTAGAGCGTGGCATTTCTCTTGGCGGTCTCCAGACACAGGGCTGTGTTTTCCCTTGCATGCCGACCTTTGCTGACGGCAGCGACACACCGTACATCACAGACCTCAACAAACGCATGGAGGCGCAGGGGACGGGGCCGTTGCTGGGTTTTGAGACCGACACATACTACGGTGGCGGCCGCGGGCAGTATATACCGGAGTATCTGAGCATCGTCTATGACGAGATGTGCGAGGAGGCGGGCGTCGATATCCTCTACAACGCTGCCCTGGTTGGCACAGTCACGGAGGAAGGGCGAGTCATTGCCTGCGTCGTGCAGACGGTTGAAGGGCTGGCGAAGATTCAGGCAAAGGTTTTCATCGATGGAACCGGTGACGCGTTGCTGGCACGGTTCGCAGGCATCCCGGCAGAAAGGGGCTCGGAGAAGACCGGTCGCAACCAGGCCATGAGCCTGCGCTTTGAGATGGGCGGCATCGACGTAGGCAAGGTTTATCGTTTCTTTACTAAAGAACTCAAAGACGACTGGACGAGGGGGATGTTCGCGGAGAAGTTGGAGGAGGCGCTGAAAAAGGGCACGCCGCCTTTCCTGGAATTCGCGAAATGGAAGAAGAACGAGGCGTTTTTCCAGCGTGGTGTGGAGCAGGGAACATTGAAGAAAGAAGACATCGTGTATATCCAGGCCTTCACGATTCCCGGCAAGACTGCCACAATGTCCATGAATTGCCCGCAAATGCCTGGTGCAGTATTTAGTGCCACAGATGCGGTTTCCCAGAGCAAGGCGGTGAGTTTCGGACGACAGATGATTTGGCGGCTGGCGGCGTTCTTCGCCGGAAACATACCGGGCTTTGAGAAATCTTACGTTAGCCGTGAGGCGAGCATGGTGGGTGTACGGGAGTCCTGGCGGATTCGCGGGAAATATTACCTGGAGGCCACGGATTATTTCAAGGCGCGAAAGTTCTCTGATGCAGTTTGCCGTACAGCGTACCCTATCGACATCCACGATGTTGAGCTCGATCTTGGCGAGAAACTGAAAAGAGGTCAGTATTATGAGATCCCCTATCGGGCGATGGTGGCCAACGAAATTTCCAACCTGCTGGTGGCAGGGCGCTGCATCAGTGCCAGCTTCGCTGCGCAGGCATCAGTGCGTATCCAGCCCACCTGCATGAGCATGGGTGAGGCGGCGGGGATCGCGGCGGCTTGGGGGCTTGCTCACGGCCTCGAGGCGAACGAGGTGCGTTGGGAGAATATCCCGAAGAACGAGCGCAGCTATGTGAGCGAAGGGTAAGGATATTGAGGGGGAGAAGAACATGAACATGAAAAGATCTATTTTCACAGTGGCATTGGCCGCTTCCCTGGCAGCGGTACTGCCGTCCTATTCTGCCACGCCGGTCATTGGCTCGGCGGTCTGCGAGGCGATGGTTCCTTACGAAAATGACGGCATGCTGCTGATGGTGCCCGGTTACTACGATGAATTGATTTATACCAAGGTATTCAAGGAAGACAAAGAGGGGAGGCTTTTTTCCTGCACAGAGGCTAAATCGGTGGCGGACGCCTGGCTCCAGAATGAACGGGAGAACGGCCCGGGATGGCTCTTCACCATCCAGCGTGTCAGCAAGGACAAGCTTCATGAACTGCTCTGTTCCGAGATGTCCGGCATGGAGGTCTTTGCGAAGGATGCCGAGGGACGCTTCTATGTCTTCTGTCATCCAACGGATGTGCGCTTCATCCGTCAGGATGCCGATGATATGCAGCGAGACAGCAAACGCTGGCAGGAGCTTTGCGAGTGGGCAGGCAAGGACGTGAGGGGAGAATTCATAGAGACGAACCAGGGGCTTGTCCCTGAAAGCTACGACAACAGCAGCGTTGCCATAGCCTTGGCCCGCGCAGCCTATGCCAATAACCCACACCCAAAGTATATGGTCAGCACGAACCAGTTTGGCCCCCTGTTCTCGAAAGAGGTGAAGGCTTCGGAATATGTGGAGCAGCTGATCAGGAACGTGAAATATGAAATGGTGGATTTGGAGGAAGCGCCGGATGGGGAGTATATTGTGCTGAATTTCCCTCAAGAAGAGCTCCGCTTTGACTTTTTCAAACTGTCCGGCAAGGAAAACTATGTTCGGGAAGTTCATGGGGACGGTTTTGAAATTCTCTACAAGGCGACCTTCGCGGATGGCGAGACGAAGGCGAGTTCTGTTATGCAGAAGTGGTATAACGAACTGGCAGCCCATCGGTAATAGCCAAGCGCATATAAAAAGTCACAATTTTACATTTAAATTTTCAGTTCATCAACTAAAACAGGGCGATTGTTGAATAAGGGTATTGCCCGTCAACGGAACAAGATTGGCAAGGAATACTGCTTTGAGAGGGGGAATGCCATGCGGAGATTGCTTTGGTATGCTTATGAAAAAACTTTTTCGTAAATGCAAAGGAGGAATAATGATGAACCTCAAAAAGATTGCTGCGTCTGCGTTGCTTTCTGTTTCTCTGGTTACATTTGGCGCCGCAGACGTTGTCCTGGATGCTGTACCGGTGGTCCACGCTGAGAGTTCAGCGTGTACTCTCGGCGATATGCTCGGCCGGATTTGGGACGGTTACGATGACTATAACATTACTTCGCTGGAATATGGCACGGTTGCCTACCGTGACGGATTCAATGCGAAGCCCTATGTTGAGAAGATCATGAACGGGGCGTATTTCGAGCAAGCGAAACCTTGGGAAACCCCCGAGGGTCAGTATGTAATCCTCGAGTTCCCAAGTGACAGTATGCGTTATGAATTCTTCATGGGCGGCGATGGCAATTACGTTCGCGAAACGGCCTACGGCGAACAGACTGTTTATCACATCACAGGCATCAGCAGCCAGGCCTGGAAGGTGATTTCGGATTGGGGCAAGACAATGAGCCGCAAGACCAGCTGGTAACGGTACAACTTAATTAAATAAAGATAAGTGCCACCCATGCTCTCCCTATGGGAGATAGTAAAAAATCAAACTATCATCATAGGGGGAGCATATATTTTTTGCGAAGCGTCCATTTTAAATGGATGCTTCGCACGCTGTATGTAAGACCCAAAGAAAGGTTTTGAAACAGGTGTTTTTTATCGTAAGGAAAATAGGGGAGGTGGTTTTATGAATGGTATCGAGCCTGCAAAAAGCGAAAAAAAGCCAGGCCGAGGACATTTTTTCTGCGAAAAAGCGCCGCTTTTTGTCATGGTGGTTGGCACATTTTTCATCACGGTCGTTTATCCGCTCATGGGAATTGCGGGGCAGGGAATCATCCGCCAGGTCCTGCCGCAGCTGGACAAGGACGTGATGGAGGCCTTTTGCATAGCGGTTTCGTCTTTCCTCTTTCTTTGGCTTTTCAAGCGGTGGTTCGCTCCCGATTGGCAGGGGGTGCTGCGGCTCCATGTCCCGCTAAGGGATGTGCTCCGCTGGAGCGTGCCGCTGTGGGTATTCCTGGGAATCTCCATCCTGCTGGAGGGTGTGGATAACGGTTTCTTTTTCCGGTTGACCCTTATCATTGTCGCGATGTCTGCATGTGCTGGATTTTTCGAGGAAGCAGTTTTCCGCATCTTTACGATTGCCATTGGCATGCGCTTTCTGTCTGGCGAAAAACGGGTCTGGTGGTCGCTGGTAGTTTCATCGGTGGTTTTCGGGCTGTCCCATTGCTGTAACGTGCTGGGGGGAGCACCGATGGAGACAGCAATCCATCAGGCGATTCACTCAGTGTTGTTTGGGTTGTATATGGGCGCTCTTGCCCTACGCACGGGGAGCTATTGGCCAACAGCGATTCTACACACCCTATATGATGCGCTGGCCATGAGCACTACCCCTGGTGTAATTGACGGAGTTATGCACGACACGCCAGGAGTGACATCTTATATAGAGCTGGTGATGATGCTGTTTCCCGCCTGGTATGGTGTCAATATGGTGAAGAAATACAAGACGGAAATTCTCGCCCTGTGGGATAGAAAATGGGGGAGGGTAAGCTAAAGAAGGGTTATAAGGTATGAAAAATTGGTTTGCAAACTTGGAGCCCTTCATTTGATAAAGAAAGACGAAGAAAAAAGGCAGGAAGAGAGTCCTGCCTTTGCTTATGCGGTATTTGTTTGTCTTCCCTCAGTTACCAGCACCAATCCGAAGGTCGCATCGTCTCCTGCTTGCGACCGAAATCATCCGTCCCGCTCAGTGACGCCGCCGATGGTGTTTTTCAGTGCTGGGGAAGAAATTTTCCGCGTGTTTGATGGCGTCGTACCTGCTCATCTCGGCCCCGGTTTCCATGTTGAAATAACGGTTTGCCGTGTCGACATCAGCACTGCCTTCTAGGCGGATCCCAACGGCTGCCCAGGCCGTGGCTATATCATCTATAATTGGACGATTGCGCATTGTTGCGAAAAAACCATCATCAAAGTCAGCGTGCTTGTTACATTTGCATTGGCCGGGTTTGCCCCTCAGCAGCATGTTCAGGAATTCGCTGTCGTCGCAAAGATATGCGTAGCTCCCGCCCGAGACGTTATCCAGCTGTTCCGCATCCACTGCCTTGTCTGCTAGCATCTGCTGCATTTTTTCAGTCTTGGATTCTGCCATACTAATCGCCTCCTTATATTTTGTTTTTTTACCCGCTGCTTAGTAATACGATTCAGACCATGTCTTTTTCATGTTTGGCACATGGCGCGGATATAAAGCGTCTTTATAATATTATACGTTATGGGAACGAAAAAAACGATACTTTTGAAAGTTTTATAAGATTTTTATAATAACGACATTTTCCAGATTTGCTGCAGGCAAAACCTTCTCGTTTCCTTCGCGAAGTGACAGGTGGCTTGAATCAGGGAGGAAATGCGTGGCTTTATGTAGAATAAGAGGCATACAGGGACCTTGCGGATAAATGGAAAATCAAAGGGGGGCGTCTATGTATCTGTCGGATGCCAGTTCCATTTTTGACATGATTTATCGGCGTATGTCTGCTGAGGGACGCCAAGCGGAACTGTTCGGCATCGCGCCGGAGCGGCTTAGCGAAGCTGTGAAGAAGGCGCTGCTCAGGTGCAGCTATATCCCCACCTTTTATCTGGAGATTCCCTTGCAGGGCGAGCCTTATTGTGATGTGACGACCCTTTATGACGGTTCCCTGCTACCGGGGGTGTCCTTTGGCCCCGGACGGGGCTATGGGCTGCAGAAGACCTTTGACTGGTGGACAGAGAAGCCAAGAGCGGAGGGCTGCAGCTGCGGCATAGAAGTGGATGTGAGCAGGGGCGACACGGAGCAGGCGGCGGCGATGCTGGGCTATAGGCAAAACGCGGAATACGTCGAACCTTTTCTGCATACGTTGGGGGCGGAGGAACGGCTGGCCGATTGCCTGTCATTCCATGAAAAAATGCCGAAGGTGTGGAGGACATATTATTTGGGACTTTTTGCTCATCGTCCCGAGGCCCCCTTGCGTCTGGCTGTGGCCCTGACGGAAGAGGCGCGGGAAACTATCCACGCCGAGCCGGAGCGGCTGGCAGAGCAGCTGTGGCAGGTGGGCTTTACGGCCTTTCACGGGGAAATGCTGAAGCAGTGCGCCGCATACATTTTGCCGGAGATTTACACGGAACTGCAGTTTGACCTCTATCCGGGGGGACGCATGGGAGACACGCTGGGGATCATCAGCTTCCTTCAGGGTCTTGATATCCTGGCAAAGGAAGCTTATATGCGGACCGATGGGGGCGCCGCGCTGCTGGAGAAGATGGAACGGGAGGGCCTGACGGACGGGCGTTGGCATCATCTGGCTGGCTGCGCTGTGAGCAAGGGGCGAAGGCGCAAACTGGCAGAGGGCGGCAGTCAGCTTCTGGGCCTGGCCGCAGGTGTCCACTCCCTCAAGCTCAAGTACCGGGGCGGCTCCCTGCAGAGCACCAAGTGCTACCTGGAACTGAAGGCAAAAATGATAGGGGCAGAATGATGGGAAAAATGCAATTTATGGGCCTGGAGCGGGAAGATATCTATGAGATGATTTATGCCCTGCTGACTGCCAAAGGGCGGGAAGATGCGCTCTTCGGCAGTCAGAAGGAAGCAGCTCGCCGCGCTTTTGGCAGCAGCCTGGTTGGGACTGCTTTCCCGGAGTTATGGTTTGAAGTGCCCTTATGGGGGAAGCCTTGGTTTGACCTGCATGTGCTGACCGCGAGGGAGTCACTGAAGGCGGATGAAGTTGCGGGGAGCAGCCTGCCGGAGGAAGTAAAGCCGCTGTTTCGCTGGTTTGCTGGAGCAGAGGCAGTCAGAAAGCTCGCTCTCAGTTGGGATGTGGGCAAGGATGATAATCCTTCGCCTGCGGTGCAGCTCCTGGTGAAAAATATGCCGCCGTCGGAAACTTTTCTGACCTTGGCAGGGGGAACGTCGGCTGCTGGCGCATATCGGGCCTTTCGGCAGCGTGCGCCGCAGGGATGGTTTACCTGTTATACGGGGGTGTTTCCCGGGCGAAAGGCAAACTTTGTCAGAACCGAGAACATACCTGTAGAGCCGCTGCAAGAAGCCTACCGGGCTGAGCCTGACCTTCTGGGAGAGCATCTGTGCGGGGTAGGTGTACCGGCTGAGGTGGCTGTCGAGGTAGCGGCCCGATGCCGGGAATTGATTGTGCCGCCCTTTGTGCCGGAATTCCAGTTCGATGTGAGGCCGGATGGCACCGTGGGCGAGACCTTCGCTGTCAGCGTGTATTTCTGCCTGCCGCCGGGAACGGCAGAGTCTCCTCCCCTGCGTCTGGACAATGGAGGCGGAGAGATGATGCGCAGAGTGCAGGCCTGGGGGCTGGCCGATGACAGATGGCAGCGCTTGGTGGAGATGGCTCATCTCAGGCGATTGCCCGGCTGGCTGCCAAACAGTGTGATTTTCTGCTATCCCGCGTTTCTGAAACTGCGATGGCAAAAGGGTGTATTCCTTGATGCCAAGGCTTATATAGAAGCAGGGGTAAAGTTTTGTTAGAAGGAGGAAACATCATGCCACAAGTCAACGGAAAAGAGGTTTCCCGGGAGATTCTCGCAGAGGCCATGCAGTGCGAGTCACCGGAAGATCTGGTGAAGCTGGGAAAAGAGCGGGGCATTGAACTGACGGCAGAGGAGGCAGAAGCCTTTCTCGCCGAAATGGAAGAAATAGACCTGGACAGCGAGATGCTGGAAAAGGTCGCAGGTGGCGGTTGGTCTGATTGTTTTGTCCCCCCGACGTAAAGCAGGGGTAAAGTTTTGTTAGAAGGAGGAAATCATCATGCCACAAGTCAACGGAAAAGAAATCTCCCGGGAACTTCTTGCGGCTGCCATGCGGTGTGATTCGCCGGAAGAACTGATGAGGCTGGCAAAGGAGCAGGGGGTCGAAATCGCGGCGGAGGAGGCAAAGGCCTTTCTCGCCGAAATGGAGGAAATAGAACTGGACAGCGAGATGCTGAAGAATGTTGCGGGCGGCAGAAGCGCCTGGGGAGATGCTTTAAGCAAATGTAGACTGTGATTGTATTCGTGATTATAGTTTCGCTCTCGGAATAGGCTGATAAACCAATCATAAGCAAGTAGTTACGCAAAACAGTTCCTGAAATAAGATAAAAATTTTCAACCCGCTTTGGAAAGTGATAAACGAGACAAGCACAAACGCCGCAGAAAATATGCTGCGGCGTTTGTGCGGAGAGGGATGACAGTATGAGAACAAGCACCTACGAAATCATTTTGCCACTGACAGACGGGGCGGGGAAGGAAATCGAGGGCCGCGTCCTCCTGGTGAACGGGCTGTATGGTGCGATGGATGTGGTGAGTGGAGAGGAAGCGGAAAAATTCAAAGCCGGGGACTTTGCAGGACTGCCTATGGCACTGCGGGAACGTCTTATGCTGCGCGGGCATATCACACGGAAGGATGAGGCAGGAGAAATGTCTGATCTTGCGCTCCTGTCCCGCGTCTATAGGCTCCTTTTCGGACGCAGAGATATCGCTTTAGTCATCATGCCCACTTATGACTGCAATTTCCGTTGCCCGTACTGCTTCGAGCAGCATCGGCTGAAAAGGGGGCAGAGCTGGCTGGACAGCACCATGAGTGAAGAGGTGATGGAGACGGTTTTTGCCGGGCTGGAGGATTACAAAAAACGGGGCTACATTTTAAGGGACTGCACGTTCTATGGCGGTGAGCCGTTCCTGAAAAAGAATCTTCCAGTGGCGAGAAAGATTGCGGAGCACTGCAAAGCGCTGGACATTGGCATCGATGCCATCACCAACGGCTATGAGCTTGACACATATCTTGATTTCCTGGAGGAATACAAGGTGGATCACCTCCAGGTTACGCTGGATGGAGTGGCAGAGGTGAATGACCGACGTCGTGTACATAAGGAGGGCTTGCCCACCTATGACCGCATTCTCGCAAACGTGGAACTGGCGCTATCACGTGGAACCAAAGTGAGCCTTAGGGTGAATGTGGGTAAGGAGAACCTGCATGGCATCGGGGCCCTTATAGACGACCTGAAGGCGCGGGGGCTCCTCGAAAAAGATGAGAAACGTGCAGCCTTCAAATATTACTTCAAGGCTGCCACCGACGACGTGCATCCTGAAAAAAACATTTCCGATTGGGAGGTCTTCGAAGAGCTCTTGAAGTACGGCTTTACTGCCGAAGAGGCCATCGACCTCCAGAGCAGCTGCAGCGGTCTTGCTGACAATCTGAGGAGCTTGCTGAAGAAGAAGGAGTACCCATCCTTTAACCCGGGCTACTGCGGCTCAGAGTATGGCATGCTGGTGGTGGACCCCTTCGGTAAGGTCTATGCCTGTTGGGATGCGGTGGGGAAAGATGAAGATATGGTGGGCATTGCCGACCCGGAGACGGGACGTTTCCTGTGGGACTTCACCAAGTGCAAGTGGCGCACCCGCACGACTGATTTGATGGAGGCATGCCGGCTTTGCCCATACGCTTTCATCTGCCGGGGCGGCTGCGCGTCAAGGGCAAAGAACGCCTACGGTGACTATTTCCGCGAGTTCTGTGGCGACATCAAGGAGACGTTCGCTTTCATCACTTCCCGGTGCGCAGGGATACAATGGCTGGAAACCCAGGAAGATGAGCTCACGCTGTCGCTGGCAGGTCCCCTTTCGCGCCTCACGGAAGCGGAGCGGGAGACCCTCATGAAGTCGCGGAGCCATAAGGAGATATTCGCCATTGTGCAGGAGATAGGGCTCTGTATGGAAGAAAAGAAAGATTTTTCCAAATGACTAAAGTTGCGCTGGCTGGCAGGAGCCGGACGTTTGTCACAAACAGGACACTAACGACAGCAATGCGGAATTCTTGAATGATTTGTGATTTTGCCGAAATAAACGCTGGAAAGGATGATATTTGTGGAAAAAAGGATTTTTCACCTGCCTCAGGATGACATCCCTGAGATTATGGCATATCTTTTCCAAACCACAGGCAAAAAACTGACTGAAGAGGAAATGCGCCGGGGGGAAATGGTGCTGGAAGAAACCTTTCTAAGGCTTCAGGCTGGTATGAACAATCCCCAAATGACGGCAGATGTCACTGTCAGGAAGCGTTTCGGTGATATAAGCCTGATAATCACCGCCCAAGGTGAGGCTGTCAATCCCATTATGTCCCTGACAGAATGGGTGGAAGATGAAGCAGACCTTTACAACGTGAATGTGCTGAAAGCCAACCGGGATCGCCTGGGCTATTCACGGCGCAACGGGGCAAATGTGGTTTCCATCAAGGTACACGAAGGTGGCGTGAATCTCCTGTACATGATTTTCTCGTCCACCGTCCTGGGGATGGTCTGTGGCTTTCTCCTAAAGACTGCCTTTTCTCCGGAGACAGTCCTTCTGGTGGACAGATATCTTAGAGAGCCGGTGACGGTTTTCTTCATGAACGCCCTGGACATGATGATAGAGCCGGTAGTGTTCTTTTCCATCATTGCAGGCATTACAAATCTTGCCGAGACAGCAGATATTGGCAAGATGGGAGGACGGCTGATTGGGCAGTCGCTGGTCCTGATGATGTTGACGTCTGTGCTTAGTGTAGCAACAGCTTTATTGCTCTTTCCCCATGAGCTTTCCTATATGGTGCCACTGTTTGAAAACAGTGGGGGAGATTTTCTCGGGGAAGCTTTTTCACTGAGTAACATATTTATGGGCATAATGCCCAACAATCTGGTTGACCCCTTCAAGGATGGGAAACTTGTGCAGATTCTTTTTCTGGCTATTTTCTTTGGTGTGGTGCTGAACAGATTGGGTGAAAAGGCAAACATAGCCAGGGAAATCATTGAATTCATGAACAGTTTCTGCATGAGTGTCATGGGCATCATTATTCAATCCAGGCCCTGGCTTATTTTTATTACTATGATGGGCGTGGCTGTGCATATTGAGATAGGAATTTTTGTCAACCTGGGCAAAATCATTTTGGGGTCCTTCCTGGGGCTGATCCTGGTATGGGGGCTATGGGCAGTTATTTTAGCATTTTACGGACGAATAAAGCCGCTGGCTTTTTTGAAAAAAATAGTTTCCTTTGCTCCCATACCTATGGCAATCTGCAGTTCAACTGGCTCCCTGCCAGACACCCTTGATTTAGCCACCAAGAAACTGGGGATATCGCCAAGGCTGGCTTCTTTTGCAATTCCAGTTGGCATCCAGCTTCATCAGACCGGTACCTGTTTTTGCTTGGCTTTGCCAACGATTATGATGGCCCAGGTGCTGGGGTTGCCTATCAATAGGGAATTTATCTTGTATCTGGTTTTGTACGTTTTTATAATTTCCTATATTATTCCCACAGTGCCGGGAGGGGGATTGATGGCCATGGGAACTGTTTTTGCAGCTGTTGGTATACCTCCATCTGCTGTGATGTTCTTTCTTTGCGTAGACTTCCTGACTGATATGCTGAACACGGTAAACAATGTGTCCGGCAATGTGGCTGATGTCCTTTTGCTGGCCAGGAAAAACAATATGCTTGATGAGGAGAAATATCTGAAGGTCTGAAAGTGACGTTTGATAACAGGCGGCGTGTTAATAAAAAGGTGGAAAAATGTCAGTCTGCAATAAGTTCAGATGTCAAGCGTCAGGTAACGTGATTGGTGTAGCAGGAGAGGGATCGGATAAATGAAAGTACAGAACCGGACAGTAAAGGAATGGCTGGCGCACCTTCGATGTCATCCGATACCTGAGATTATGGACGAAACCTGTCTTGAGGCATTAAAGAGCATAGAGGCGCAATACGGTGATGACATCAGCCACGGCGCGGGGCTGGAGGTGCGGCTGGGGGATGAGGCCCGGTATGTGGACTACATCATGAATCTGGACGATGACAGCATCCCCGGCGCAACCAACTTCTGGTACGAAATCGACTATGGGGAATTCCTGAAGGCTGCCCGTCAGGGTAGTACCATCGAGCCATGTCTTTTTGCTCAGATGGATTTTGATGAAATGCAGAGGGAAGACTTTTGGGACAGCCTCCTGCCCCCCTTCCTTGGGGAGGAACGCGCCAGGAGGCTCCGGGGCACATTTGATCATGTATTGGAGGTCCTGCCGAAGGGTGCCCACATCAAGCAGGTTGGCACCATGACAAGCCGTGGAGAACTGGACATCATGCGCATCGTGGTGTTCTATCAGTGTTGGGAAGACATTGCTCCCAGCCTTGGCCCCATAGGCTGGCCGGGGGATGTGGAGGCCTTTCGGGCGGCAACGGAGCCATGGAAGGAAGACCACGGCACGGCTGTTAATTTCGATCTTGCCCCCACGGGGGTATTGCCGAAGCTCGGCGTGGAGGTTTTCTCCCGTTGGCGCCATCCCCTGCTGGTGGACAAGTACATCGCCCGTCTGGAGAAGGCAGGGCTGTGCCTGCCCTCGAAGGCGGAAGCCCTGCGCCGTTGGATCAGGCTTCGCCCGGAGGGAGAGCCCTTCGTCCAGACTCTGATCAGTTACTTCAAGCTGGTCTACAAGGACGGGCGCATTGCTGAAGCCAAGGCGTATCTTGAGCAGACGCCTTACCGCAATCACCGCTATTTCGATGCCTATGAGCGCCCTGTGCGGCTGGATATGGAACTGGCGGCAGGAAAGACGGTCATGCCGAAGGAGACTGCCCTGTCAAGACTCCGTGAATGCGGGGAAACCCGGGTGGGGAGAGTGCGCTTCCATGGCGGCGAGGCCTATGCATCCCTTGTCAATCTTCTGGAGGAATGCAGGGAAATAGGAATCAGGGCAGAAATCGTACTAAAGGAGAACCTTAGCAGGCAGCGGCTCAGGGAACTGGTGAAGGCGGGGGCGGACAGCTTCCTGGTGGAAAGCTATGCCCTTTGGACAGTCAGGAAGCTCTGCGGCATGGGCTTTCCCAAGGTGCGGGTAAGGTATTTCCTGAAGGCAGGGAAACTTTCCCATATGGTACGGGCAGCAAGGCTCATGGCACGGCTCGGAGTTGCGGAATTCATGGTGACGGGGGAGAAACCATGCCAAGGGAAAAGCCCTTCGCTTCTTGGGGCAGAAGAGATAAAGGAGGCGGCAGACCTCATCCGGGAGTTGCGGGAAACCATGGGATACCATGAGGATGAAGAGGGGGAACCCGGGAAGATGAAGATTTCCCTGGAGAACTGCTTCTCCCATCTTGCCGCCTTCCTCGGTGGGGAAGACCCCACAAAGAACCCCAATCGTGGCATAGAAGGCGGCTGCGAGGCAGGACTATCCTTCGCTGCCCTGAAAGCTGAGGGCAGTTTCTCCCCCTGCCTGTGCATGGAGGGTGGGGAGGCATGGGGAAGTTTATTGTCCTATTGGGAGGAATCAACCTCTCTTCGGGAACTCCGGGATACAGCAAA
This sequence comes from Selenomonas sp. KH1T6, assembly GCF_900108415.1. NCBI lineage: Bacteria > Bacillati > Bacillota > Negativicutes > Selenomonadales > Selenomonadaceae > Selenomonas > Selenomonas sp. KH1T6. Next base: position 36,298 of record NZ_FNWN01000021.1, on the reverse strand, counting down.
CCTCGCCTGCAAACGCTGCTGCTATTATCGGCGCTGCCGTCCCTGTCCTGCTGTCAGGGCATCGTCGGAATGCCCCATGTATAAAAAGAAATTTTCTTAGGAATCAGCCGCATCTTCAGTTGATTTGTGGTATCGGTATTATCCCAGACAGGCAGGAAATACAGCACCTTTTGTAGAAGTTTAATGACAATAAAATCTAAAAATCTATGCATTAACTTCGTGTTGGCGATACTGAAGATGGTGCCCTTATTGCTGGTTATCAGAAAGGAGAAAATCGACATGCCAAAAATCGACGGAAAAGAAATCTCGCGGGAGGTTCTCGCAGAGGCTATGCGGTGTGATACGCCAGAGGCACTGGTGAAGCTGGCGAAGGAGCATGGCATCGAGTTCACAGTGGAGGAAGCGGAGGCATACCTGTCTGAGTTTGATGATATCGAACTGGACAGCGAGATGCTCAAGAGCGCAGCCGGAGGCGGCTGCTATTCTGATTGCAATCATTGCGACATCAAGAGCTGTCCAGTTCGTTGCAAGATACGTTGAGGTTTGACGTTAGCTACAGAAAGGAGAATATGAACATGCCAAAGATCGACGGAAAAGAAATCTCGCGGGAGGTTCTCGCAGAGGCTATGCGGTGTGATACGCCAGAGGCACTGATGAAGCTGGCGAAGGAGCATGGCATCGAGTTCACAGTGGAGGAAGCGGAGGCATACCTGTCTGAGTTTGATGATATCGAACTGGACAGCGAGATGCTCAAGAGCGCGGCCGGAGGCGGCTGCTATTCTGATTGCAATCGTTGCGAAACCAAGGGTTGTACAGATCGTTGCAAAGGACATTGAGGACATCAATCAGTATCAGATAAACGAGAGCAGTAAAACCGCCGCAGGAAGGATTCTGCGGCGGTTTTGCGGAGAGGACTGAATCTATGAGAACAAGCTCCTATGAAATCATTTTACCCCTGATGGACGGAGAGGGGAAGAAGATTGATGATCGCGTCCTTTTGGTGAACGGGCTGTATGGCGCTATGGATGTGGTGAAGGCGGAGGAAGCGGAAAAATTCAAAGCCGGAGACTTCGCAGGGCTTCCTTTCGCACTGCGGGAGCGTCTTGCGCTTCGTGGGCATATCACCCGGAAGGATGAGGCGGGAGAGCTGGCTGATCTGGTACTCCTGTCCCACATCCATAAAAACGTCTTCGGACGCGGCGGTGTCTCTCTTGTCATCATGCCCACCTACGACTGCAATTTCCGTTGCCCATACTGCTTCGAGCAGCATCGGCTGAAAAAAGGGCAGGACTGGCTGGACAGCACCATGAGCGAAGAGATGATAGATACGATTTTTATGGCGCTGGCAGATTACAAAAAAAGGGGCTATGCTCTGAGAGGCTGTACATTCTACGGCGGCGAACCCTTCCTGGAAAAGAACCTTCCGGTGGCAAGAAAAATCGCGGAACGATGCAAAGCGCTGGACATGGACATAGGCGCCATAACAAATGGTTACGAGCTTGATGCATATATTGATTTCATGGAAGAATACAAGGTGAAGGACCTCCAGATTACAGTGGACGGCGTGGCAGAGGTAAATGACCGCCGCCGCGTCCACAAGGACGGATTGCCCACCTATGACCGTATTCTCGAGAATGTGAAGCTGGCCCTATCCCATGGCGTGGAAGTGAACCTTCGGGTGAACGTGGGCAAGGAGAACCTGCATGGCATCGGAGCACTCATAGATGATATGAAGACCCGGGGGTTACTCGAAAAGGACGAGAACCGGGCCGCTTTCAGCTACTACTTCAAGGCCACCAATGATGACTCTCATCCTGAAAAGGACATTGCCGAGCAGGACATTCTGGAGGAGCTGATGAAGTACGGTTTCACCATCGATGAGGCTATCAGCCTTCAGTCTCAGTACAGCGGTATAGACAGCGAACTGCGGGATTTTTTCAAAAAGGAGGGATACCCGGCTTTTGACCCTGGCTATTGCGGCTCTGAGAAGGGTATGCTGGTGCTGGACCCCTTTGGCAAGGTCTATTCCTGCTGGGATACGGTGGGGAAAGAGGAGGATGCAGTTGGCATTGCCGACCCGGAGACGAGGCGTTTCCTATGGGACTTTGCCAAGGCCAAGTGGCGCACCCGCACCGTGGATTTTATGGAGGCATGCCGGCTTTGCCCCTACGCCTTCATCTGCAGGGGGGGCTGCGCCTCAAGGGCGAAAGCCGCCTACGATGATTATTTCCGCGAGTTCTGCGGTGAGGTGAAGGAGATTTTCGCCTTCGTCACTTCCCGAGCCGCAGGGAAAGAATGGCTGGATAATCAGGAGGCGGAGCTTACCCTGTCCTTGGCAGGTCCCATCTCCCGCCTTACGGAAGCGGAGCGGGAGGTCATCATGAAGTCCCGAAGCCAGAAGGAGATATTCGCCATCCTGCAGGAGGTCGGGCTCTGCATGGAAGAAAAGAAAGCTTTTCCCAATGACTGAAGACGGAAATCCACATAAAATAAAGCCGCAGGAGTTGTTCCTGCGGCTTTTTGCTTTGTGCGAGGGTACTTCACTTTCGGATACTTTTTGTGCAGGAAGTCCATGAATTCCTGCTGGCTGAAGGTCTTCCCAGTGGAGTCCTGCTTGTAGGAGTTTTCATGGAGCAGGCCGTTATGAGCTTTGCTGGTGAAGCCAAGTTCCTTGCTGTCATCGCGCATGGCGTCGAAATTGACTTTGAGTCCACTTCCATAAGTGGGGGCGGAAAAGGAAATCGATAACTGTATTCGTCTTTTTGAGTGGAATGCAGGTGATGGGCAGGAATTGTGCCCATTTCTGTAGAATTACAACGCAATATAAGAATGTTTGCATATTTAGAGGAGGATAATATCATGGCAAGCGAAGTTGTGCAGCAGGAAACGAAATTGGAAAACGGCTGGCTGGTGTGGCGCGTTGAAGGCCGTATTGATATTTCAACCGCTGACTCGGTTTACCAGAGCGGTGAGGTGATTGTGGGACGTGAGGAGAAGACTGTCCTGGATATGAGCGGCGTAGTCTATATTTCCAGTGCCGGTCTTCGTGTGCTTCTGCGCCTGCTGAAGAAGGCCAAGAGGGAAGGCAAGGTGTTCACGGTGGCAGGACCCTCCGGGGCGGTGAAGACCGTGCTGAAAGACAGCGATATGGATACGCTTCTGGATATGCGGGAATCCCTGGATGATTTGTGATGTCAGAAGGCCAGGACGGATAGCGTGAAGTATTTGCTGACGTGGCGGAGTCGATGACATAATTCGGAAGAAGATGTCCCCCAGCTTTGTAGCTGGGGGCTGCGAATACCATAACAGGCAGCGGGTAAACAAAATGGATGGTTTGATCATAAACAGGGAGAATTTCTCCGATGCTATGGACTGGCTGCTGGCAAATCTTGCTAGGGAGAAACTGAAAGAGGACGAAATATATGTGGCCCAGATGCTGGTGGAAGAACTTTTCGTGCGTTTTTCCCGGCGTGAGGTCGATCCTGACGCTTTCAGTGCGTGCCTTTACATCAAAAAGCGTCTTGGTGATGTGAGGCTGGTTTTTGTGGCAGAGGGGGATGAATGCAACCCACTGGTTCGCTGGTCCGATGATAATGAAGAAGATCTTCTTGCTTATGCCCTCTTGCGAGCACACCGCAAGAAGATGAGCTATGCCAGAAAGTGGTCTGACAGGCAGAATGTGGTATATATTTCACCTTGTGAGCCGATTGGCAGTGAGGTGCGCAACATATTCCTGGGCTTGATTGTGGGGGCTCTGGCAGGGATATTGCTGTATGCTTTTGCAAGTCCTGAGACCAACATATGGATTGACAAAGTTTTCATTGAATCAGTGGAGTCTGTATTTGTAAGTGCTTTGATGATGGCAGTGGCTCCCATGATCTTTTTCTCGGTTATATCAGGAATAATCAGTATGTCCGATTCGGCCAGCTTAGGACGTATTGGCTGGCGCCTGGTTGTGTGGTCACTGGCCAAGTTGGCTTTTTATGTGGCGGCAGGACTTCTGGTGGGCTATTGCATAGGTGGGATGACGGAGATGCTTGATGTCATCATGGCTGGCGAGTCGGCCCCGGAAGCAGCCGGGCTTAGCATTCGCGCCTTGCTTATAGGCATCGTGCCCGGCAATCTTGTCTCTCCTTTTGAAACCAACAATATCATGCAGACTCTTTTCCTGGCCTGTTTTTTTGGCGTGCTCTTGAACCGTATGGAGGGAGAATTGACCTGGGCCAGGGATGGGGTGGAGTTTCTGAGCAGATTTACCATGGAGGTCGTCGGAGCCATGAGCCATCTGCTGCCCTTCATGGTGGGGATTTCCACGGCCGAGCTGATTCTTCATGTGGGGCCCTGGGGGCTGGTGGCCTATGGAAGGCTGTTGGTGGGGGCCGCCTTGGGGCTTCCTTTATGTTTCATCATTTCTGCAGCTCTTATTGCCCTGACCGCCAGGCTCTCGCCGCTCCCCTTTTTGAAAAAAGCTATACCTTTCAGTTTGCTGCCCTTTTCTACCAGCAGTTCCAATGCTTGTTTGCCGGCTACCCTTTCCTTTTGCACAGAGAAAATGGGTATTAACGAAAGAATGAGCAAATTTGCCATTCCTGTAGGCATGCAGTTCAATATGGACGGCACAGCTTACTATGTTTCTGTGGTATCCATGATGCTGGCTCGTACCTTTGATGTAACCCTTGATGCAGATTTTCTGTTTTCTCTCTTTTTTGTGGAGTTTTTGATGGCGTTGACCGGGGTGGGGCTTTTGGTCATGCCTTCTATCTTGGAAAACATGGGAATTCCGGGAGCTGCAGTCATGCATTTCATCGGCATTGAGCCGCTTATGGATATGCCTGGCACGGCCCAGAGCGTAGTGGGAAATATCACTTCGGCAATGCTTGTGGCAGCCTGCGAAAAGCAGGTAGACGCAGATACTTATAACTCGGTATAACTCTGAATAAGATGTCCCCCAGCTATGTAACTGGGGGGCGGATATCATAACAGGTGGTGAGCTGATATCTCCCGCCTAGTGCGATGCGGAGCTAGTCCCTGTGGGAAAAGACCAAGAGGAATTGGAGTTGAACCTAATTTGCGCTGCTATTCTGCAACAGTTTTGGAACTTGGCTTTGCAAGAGAGGATTGTGATCACATGAGAAGATCATTCAGTTCTGCAGTCCTGAGAATCATGCTGGCGGCAGCGTCCTTGACTGTGGCTGTACCAGATATGCCTGCTGCCCAAGCTGCCCCAATGGCAGAGGAAACGGCGATGGTGTGCGGCTATGCACTGGAGCCAGGTGATACCATTGGTATTATTGCCCCCGCTTCTAATGTGGGGACAGATGATTTTGGAAATGCTATCAAGTATCTGGAGAGATTGGGATATAAAGTAAAACTGGCACCTTCATGCAAGGCGAATTATGGCTATTTTGCGGGACCTGATGTGATGCGGGCCGCTGATGTCAATAACTTTTTCCGTGATGATGAGGTTGACGCTATTCTCTGCCTGCGTGGCGGGCTATGGCTCGGCCAGGGTCTTGGACAAGCTGGACTATGAAGCCATCAGGCAGCATCCCAAGCTGTTTATAGGCTACAGCGATATAACTGCCATGCACGTGGCTTTGAATCAGAACAGTCATCTGGCAACATTGCACGGGCCTATGCTTACTTCGTTCAGGAAGAAAGCTTCTGACACGGATTATACCCGGGAAAATTTTGCCAAGGCCTTAAGCGGCAAACTGTATCCAGACGATATTCCCCTGCCAAAAGAGATCAAGCTTCAGGCAATTCAGCCAGGAAGTGCTGAGGGACAGATCATAGGCGGCAATTTGTCTATTCTGGCATCCACCATAGGCACTCCGTAAGAAGTGAAGGGAGAGGGGGCTATTCTATTTATTGAAGATGTGGGAGAGGACACCTATAAGATTGACCGCATGCTTCAGCAGCTTTGGCAAAATGGCCTCCTGCTTCGCGTAAGCGGCGTAGTGGTAGGAGACTTCGTTGGCGCAGAGGATGATTACGAAGAAGGTGACTTCCATTTGGATAAGGTGCTTTCGTACTATGCCAAGCTCTCCGGCAAGCCATGGCTGAAGGGGGTACCAGTAGGGCATGGTAAGAATAATCTTTGCCTGCCTTTTGGCAGCAGGGCCGTCATGCAGGCCAATGATGACGGTTCGGCGGCATTGCGCATAGTGGAAGCACCTCTCAAAATGAAGCATAAAGATCTTTGAGGCTGTGGCAGAAATGCTGACAAGTATTGTGATGCGGAGGAGGAGAGAAAATGAACCTCAAAAAGATTGCTGCTTCTGTACTGCTTTCGGCTTCCCTGATTACATTCGGCGGCGCGGACGTTGTCCTGGATGCTGTGCCGGTGGTCCACGCTGAGAGTTCGGAGTGCACCCTTGGCGATATGCTCGGCCGGATCTGGGACAGTTACGATGATTATAACATCACCTCGCTGGAATATGGCACGGTGGCCTACCGTGACGGATTCAACGCGAAGCCTTATGTTGAGAAGATCATGGACGGGGCGTATTTCGAGCATGCGAAGCCTTGGGAAACGCCTGAGGGGCAGTATGTCATCCTGGAGTTCCCCAGTGACAGCATACGTTATGAATTCTTCATGGGCGGCGACGGCAATTACGTCCGCGAGACGGCCTACGGCGAACAGACTGTGTATCATATCACAGGCGTAAGCTGCCAGGCATGGAAGGTGATTTCGGACTGGGGTAGGACCATGAGCCGCAAGACTAGCTGGTAACCCAAAAATTTACTGTTTGAGCATAAAAAGGAATCCCAAAAGAAGACACCTCCAGATGGGATTCTCTTTTTATGTGTGGACTTCTTTCGCTGAAAAAGGTGCTTTTTCTGACAGAAGCCTGCTTTTGTTTTCCCGGAAGGACTTTGGAAACAGCTTGAAGAATAAATAAAGCATGAAAATGAGCTGGTCGGGAAAATGGGAGGTGTCGTATGCTCATCAAGGCATTTAGAAGCATGGGGATTCAACGCAAGATCATGCTGCTTCTCATGGGGGTAGGGCTGCTCTCTTTTCTGGCTCTGGGGCTGGTATCCTTTGCCGGTCTTTGGCATGTGCAAGAAGATGCTTTGCATATGGGGGTGACCATGGGCGAATCTGTGGCTGAGTACTCAGAGGAATTTGCTTTGCGCGAAGCCAAGGAAAGGCTGCTATCAATAGCCAGGGAAAAGTCGAGCCGGGCGGAGGAAGATATTATCGAAGTACTGTCGGATGCCAGGAATCTTGCCAATATGACGGAGAACATAATGATGCATCGTGAGCGTTACCGTCCCCGTGAGCTCACTACGCCCCATGAGCCGCTTATTCCTGGGCTCACGCCGTATATCTATTATACTCGTGGGGCTAAGGAAGAAATCATGTCTGACCCCTCCCTTAGATACAAGGTGGGAATTCTCGCCAATATCGGGGACAATCTGGAGCTTATTGCCCGCTACTATGATCGGGATACCTCCTGCTATATCGCTTCGGAAACTGGCTGCCTGATTTGGGTGGACAGCGTGGGAGCGGACAATGACAAGGCGGAGTATCTCGATGTATACCTTGAAGGGCGTTATGACTCCAAAACCCGCCCCTGGTATCTGAAAGCCAAAGCGGCAGGAAAACCCATAGTCACTGATGTCTATGTTTCGGTGGAGGGGGGATCGGAAATCACCTGTGCGGCTCCCTATTATGAAGATGGCGTCTTTGCCGGGGTGGCCGGCGTGAGTACGCCCTTGAAGGTGCTTTACCAGCTGGTGCTGAACAATAATGAGAGTGAAGATAGTATCCAATTTGCCTTGGACGAGAAAGGCTGTGTGGCAATTTCTTCCCGGCAGGAGGGCACTTGGGCTGTGGGAGCAGGGGGCGAAGATGGCTTGCGCCAGTATTCTGCTGGTGAGCGGCCTCTCACTGAAAACACGGATAAGGCTATAGCTGCCATGATGGCCGGAGACACAGGTACGGCTATCGTGGAGGATGCGGACGGCAAGGAATATGTCCTGGCCTATTCTCCCATGCCCACCATCGGCTGGAGCTATGGAATTCTCATCGAGCGGGAGAAGGTCGTTGCACCGGCCAGGGAGTCGAAGGCGTATGTCATGGCCAGAGCTGGGGATTTTGCCAAGACCATGCGCCAGATGTTCCTGCAGAATATTCTGACTATGGTCGCCCTGCTGGCTTTGATTATGCTGGGCATAGCTGCTGTGAGTTCAAAGGCGGCTCAGATATTCGTGCAGCCCTTGTTGCTGCTTACTGCCGGAGTGAAGGAAATTGCCACGGGGAACTTAGATACGCGCCTTTGTGTCAAGACCGGGGACGAAATCGAGGTGCTTTCGGATTCTGTCAACGATATGACCACGGAACTGAAATCATATATCGAGAAGGCCAAGGAGAGAGAACGAATTGAAGGGGAGCTTGAAGGGGCACGGAAGATCCAGGCGGGAATGCTGCCGAATATTTTCCCTGAATTTCAGAACCGCAAGGAACTGGATCTCTATGCTTCCATGACTCCAGCTAAAGAAGTGGGCGGGGATTTCTATGATTTCTATATGCTGGACAAACAGCGGCTGGTAGTGACCATTGCCGATGTGTCTGGCAAGGGGATTCCCGCTTCCCTCTTTATGGTCATATCAAAGGCCATCCTGAAGAAATGCGCCATGACGGCTTTCCATGAGGCAGATGAAGGGGCCGTGGATTGGGGCAAGGTCATACAGGAGGCCAATGCGGAACTTTGTGAGAACAACGAGGAAGATATGTTTGTGACGGTGTTCTTTGGAGTGCTGGACCTGAAAAGCGGTGATTTCGCCTATGTGAACGGGGGACACAATCCGCCGCTCATCTGTCGCGAAGGTAATTATGAATATCTGCGCATGGAAAAGAAGAGCATGATGCTGGGAATCTTCGATCCAGTGAAATACCTGGAGTATCATCTGACTCTTGCTCCAGGCGAGATGATTTTCTTTTACACGGATGGCGTCACCGAGGCCATGGACCATGAGGGGAACCTCTACGGGGAGGAACACCTGCAGATGAAGCTGAATCAGGTGGAGACGGCCACCGCTTCTGTAGAGGAGATACTGGTTGCCATCCGTGCCGACATTGATGTTCACGCTGACGGCGCCGAGCAGTCCGATGACATCACCATGCTGGGCTTGAGATTCTTGGGGCAAGATTCTGATTGATATGCCGATGTTCTTCGTGAGGGGATAAGAAACTTTTGAAATGCTAGGGAGGCTGAATATCATGGCAAGCGAGGTTGTGCAGAAGGAAATGGATACGCTCCTGGATATGAGCGAATCCCTGGATGATCTTTGATGGCAGCAGACCGGGGGTGATGGCATGAAGGAACTGTTGGAGTGGCGGGAATATCCTGCCACCAGGGAAATGTATGACAACATGCGTGATGACATCATGGCAAGTGCCCAGGTGGCAGGCATCTCTGAGACAAGGGAAATCCAGCTGGAGCTTGGCGTAGAGGAAATGCTGATAAATATCATAGATTATGCCTACGATGACCCTGGGGCTGTCTGGATCAGGACACGAAGGGAAGGAGAGCTTTTCCGGCTGGATTTTGCCGACTATGGCCGTCCCTTCAACCCTTTGGCTGAAGATATGCGCCATTCTGAAGGCCTGCCTGTGGAGGAGCGGGAGGAGGGCGGCCTGGGCATTCATCTCGTGCGCAAAAGCTTTGACAGGATAGAGTACGCATACGAGGACTTTCAGGGTAAGAAAGCCAATATCCTTTCCCTTTGGTTGAAACTGGTCTAGCATAAAACCTTGTTCATATATGTAGAACGGCTGACTGAGTACGTTTTTTCCATCCGGCTGTCATGCCCAAATGTTCTATTGCTGGCGTTGTGCAGCTTACGCCTGCCGGGGAGTGGTACTCTTGTTGCGGCATAACCAGCATGGAACTGCCTCAGCTCAAGCTGGGAAGGGCAGAGGAGATACCCTTGGCCGAGGTTGAGTCTCGTGTTATGGCCAGGGATTTTCTGCGGATTATCTTTTTGGAAGGCTGGGCCTGGATATACCTGAAGGCCAGCCAGTTGGGGCAGCCCTTTCCCCAGCGGGTCACCATGAACTGTGAATGCTGTTCTTTCCTCTTCGCCCACCCGGAACTCATGGCCGCTATGGCAGAAGAGGCGCATAGCCATGCTGCCAGTCTGAAGCCCAGAAAGGTGCAGGCAGGTGGAGTTTTTCAGCGTGCCCTAAAGGGAGCGACTCATGGAAATTAACCTTCAAAACGAAATTATCAGTAAGCTTTAGTTGGTAATAGGTCTGAGGATTGAGGGGAGCGGCGGGATATGACCATACATAAGCGCATACGGCTGCTGCTGTTGGCGGTGGGGTTGTTGACTTTTGTTGCGCTGGGCCTGGTATCTTTGCGGTCTCTCTATGATGTGCAGCAGAAGGTGCAGGAGAGCAGCGACCAGGTAGAAACGGATGTGGTGGGTTATGCGGAAGATATGACCGTCACCAAAACGAAAGCGCAGATTGTGAAAGTCGCGGAGGAAAAGACCAGGCAGGTAGAGCGTGAACTAAACATGATAAGGGAGGATACCGAGTATCTGGCTGATGCCATGACGCGGATTATGGCCCAGCCGGAGTATTATGCTCCGCGTCGCCTTCCTACCGCACAGGAGCGGCGTATCGCATCGGGGGAGGCGTATCTTCTTGTCATGCCCAGAGTCAGGGAGGAGTGCGCCACTGAGGCAGTCCAGCATGAAATCGGGCTGGCTGCCAATATCGCCGATGACCTTGAAGTCACGTCGCTATTCTATAAAGAATATAATGCACCCTGCTATATCACTTCTACCCACGGATATTTCATCAATTGCTTTTACTACAATAATCCTGAAGATTATGATGGTCTGCATGCGGAAAAAAATTACCGGGAGGTGGACCTGAGAGAGCGCTCCTGGTTCCAGAGGCCGAAAGCTGTGGGAAGGACAGTTTTCAGCGATATGTATGTGGGCTACGAAGGGGTGATGGAGTTCACCTGCAGCTCTCCGTATTATTACCCCGGAGGGGATTTCGCCGGCGTTGCGGCCATCGACCTTCGACCTGGTTTCGTGTATCGTATCATTGCTGACAAATCCCTGGGTTCCAACAATATAAATTTTATGCTGGGCAGGAAAGGGGAAATCCTGCTTTCTACGGAGCAGGAAGGCGCCCTGGCTGTGGGGGACGGCCACCGGAACCTCTGTCAGTCAGAGGATGCCCCGTTGGCCCAGGTAGCGAAAGATATGGTGGCAGGCCATTCTGACATTGTTTTGGTGAACCTGGGGGGAGAGGAGTATTATCTCGCCTATGTGCCGCTGCCCTCCATGGGCTGGAGCTATGGCACACTGGTCCAGCGTAGCGAGGTACTGTCCCTGGTGCAGCTTGCCCGGGAGAGCCTGACTGTCCATACGGAAAAGTTCATTGCTTCCCTGCGGGACTTGTTTTTCGAGAATATAGCGCGGGTGGCACTTTTCTTTTTGGTGGTGCTGGCTGTGCTGATCTATGGCAGCCGCCGTGCGGCGGAAGGCTTCGTGCGCCCCATCCTCACGTTGACAGAAGGGGTGCGGGATATAGCCAGGGGCGAGCTTGACAAGAAAATTGACATTCATACCGGGGATGAGATTGAGGCGCTTTCAGACTCTGTCAATAACATGACCTCGGAGCTGAAGGATTATATGACCAGCCTGGTGGCGATGACAGAGGACAGGGAGCGTATTGCCACGGAGCTGGACCTGGCCAAGGGAATCCAGGAGGGCATGCTGCCGAATATTTTCCCGAAGTTTGTAGGCAATCCCCATTATGACTTGTATGTGAGGATGGAGACCGCCAAAGAGGTGGGGGGAGATTTTTACGATTTCTACCATCTCGATGAAGACCATGTGGCACTGACCATTGCTGATGTGTCCGGCAAGGGGATACCTGCCGCGCTCTTCATGGTCATTTCCAAGACCATGCTGAAGAATGAAGCTCTGCTGACCGTGAATAAAAACGGTATAGCAGGGGTGGACTGTGGCCGGATTATGGAGCGGGTGAATCAGCAGCTCTGTGATAACAACGAGGAAATGATGTTCGTGACGGTGTTCTTTGGTGTGCTGAACATTAAGACGGGAGTTTTTGCCTATGCCAATGGTGGTCATACTGCCCCCTTGCTGGGCAGTGTCGCAGAAGACGGAGAAATCAGCTGGCAGTATCTGGAGGACGAGAGCAAGAAATACATGATGCTGGGGGTTATGGAGGACTACTCATATGAGGAGAAGCGCCTGACCCTGAAACCAGGGGAGATGCTGTATTTCTATACGGACGGTGTCACAGAGGCTATGGACGGGCAGGAAAATATGTATACCAGTGAGCGCCTACAGGAGACGATGGCTCGTGTGGCCGGGCCTGGGACGTCTATGGAGGAAATCCTGGCTCTGGTGCGCGCCGATATAGACAGCTTCGCAGACGGCGCAGAACAGTTCGATGATATCACGATGCTGGGGGTTCGATTCCTGGGGTGAGATGATGATGAAATACAAGCTGAGTATCCGTCGGCGTTTTTTGCTGCTGCTTTTCCTGGCGGGGATTTTTTCCTTCCTGGTGCTGGGGGCAGCTTCCCTTTGGAGCATGTATGATATCCAGCAGGAGACGCTGGAGAATGGCGAGCGTATGGGGGCGGTGGCAGGAGGTGCTACGGAAAAACTGACTGTCCGGCTGGCCCAGCTGGAGCTTATGGCCGTGGCCCAGGAAAAAGCCAACAAGGTTGATCGCGAACTGCGCACCATCAAGGAGGACTCGGAGTACATCGCCTTCATGATGGAGAAGCTCATGGCAAGGCCTGAGGGCCATAAGGTCAAACAGGTAAAAAATCCTATGGTGGACCACATTGGCAGCGGTGAAGTGTATCTCTACTATCCGCCGGGCCTGCGCAGCCAGGAGGCAGTGGCAAAACTGTCTGACGAGGTGGGGGTGGCTTCCGGCATAGCAGATACACTTGAGAATATGGCTAAAACTTACCCTGGTTGTGAAGGTTCCATTCTGGTTGCCTCTGAAAGCGGCTATATGTATTGTACGGACTTGCTGCTGCCGGGACAGGAGCATGTGGTATTCACAGATGAGTTTTTCGATACCTATGACCCTAAGGAGCGTCCCTGGTACAAGACAGCTGTGGAAAAGGGTGCTCCTACCATTACAGATATCTATATGGGCTCAGATGGTTTTCCTGTAATTGACCATGTGGCGCCTTTTTATGTGGGGCAGAAGCTTGGCGGGGTCGCCAGTATCGGCCTGAGCCTCAGGGCAATGTATCAGGTTATTATGGACAGAAGCCACGGGGGGACAGGCATCAACTTTGTGCTGAATGAAAAGGGTGTGGTGGCGGTATCCTCAGAGGAGTCAGGTCTGCTGGCAGCTTCCCCCGACGGGAAGGATTTGCGGCAGGCAGCAGAACCGTCTCTGGTGGGAAAGATAAGCAGCATGGTGGAGGGCAGAAGTGGCGTGCTGCCTGTGAGCATAGAGGGGGAGAAATACTATCTCGCTTATGCGCCTATCCCCTCGGTGAGCTGGAGTTTTGGCACACTGGTCAAGGAAGAGGAGGTTACTGCACCGGCGTTGACGGCCCGTGAAAAAATGACGCTCCAGCTGGAGGGCTTCAACCTGTTGATGAGGGAATTTTTCCGGGACAATGTCAGGGAGATGGCGCTGTTGCTGGTGGTTATCCTAGCCATGCTCTTCGTTGGTAGCAAGGCAGCGGCGGATTGGTTTGTGCGTCCTATCCTCGCTCTGACTGAAGGGGTGGGGGAAATTGCCAAGGGGGATCTGGACAAGAAGCTGGCTATCCATACCGGGGATGAAATTGAGGAGCTTTCGGACACGGTAAACTACATGACGTCAGAGCTCAAGGAATACATGGCCAATCTCTCCCGGGTTACGGCAGACAAGCAGCGCATTGCCACGGAACTGTCCATGGCCCAGAACATACAGGAGGGCATGCTGCCCAGGATTTTCCCAAGCACTTCTGACAATAGCGGTTTTGAGCTTTTTGCCACTATGAATGCTGCCAAGGAAGTTGGGGGAGACTTCTATGATTTCTATACTCTTGACAGGGAGCATCTGGCAGTCACCATGGCCGATGTGTCTGGCAAGGGCATCGGTGCGGCACTTTTCATGGTCATCGCTAAGACCATCCTGAAGAATAACGCCCTGGCTGCAGGCAGGATTGATGAGAACATAGATTGGGCCCAGGTCATGGAGATGGCGAATAAGCAGCTCTGCGAAAATAACAAGAAACGGATGTTCGTGACGGTGTTCTTTGGGGTGCTGGACCTCCGTACGGGAGTGTTCTCTTATGTGAGCGGCGGCCACAACCCGCCACTTATTGGCCACAGGGAGGCAGGGGGCATGGCTTGGGAATACGTCCAAATAGAGAAGGTGGGCCTGGTCCTGGGAGCCAGGAAGAAAGCCACTTTCAGTATGGAGCGTCTGACCCTGAAACCGGGGGATATGCTGTACCTTTACACAGACGGCGTCACCGAGGCCATGGACCAGGAGGGGAACCTCTACGGCGAGGAACGTCTCCAAAGGATGCTGAACCAGGTGGGGGCGTCTGCCGCTTCCGTAGAGGAAATCCTGGCCGCTATCCGTGCCGACATAGATGTTCACGCTAATGGTGCAGAGCAGTCAGATGACATCACCATGCTGGGCTTGAGATTTTTGGGTGATGACACTGTAAGAGAAGAAGAGGCTGAGTAACGTTATGGCAATAAACATTGAGAACGAGAATATCAGGAAGTTTTTGGATAAGTTAGGCAAGGACAAGGAGCTTCAGGAAAAATTTTCCCAGATCCGTGACCCGGGGGAGGCTTACAAGTTGGCCGCCAGTGTCCAGGATGGCTTCACCAAGGAGGAGTTCGTTACTGAGATGAAGAGGTTGTACGAGGAGATGACTAAGGATCTTTCTGATGAGGATCTGGCCAAGGTGGCTGGGGGAGGGTCGGATGAAGAGCTGGCTTTGTCACTCACGTTTGTCGGTGTTAGCACATCTGTTGTTAGTACAGTTATTGTAGGCCTTGAATTTGGGGCCAGCGCTGCAGCTGTGATATGATATTTTATAGGGTCTGATGGCTTTCGTTTGATTTGGAAACGGTAATGAAATCAATTCATGGGAGCAGGAAGCTGCCCCGGGCAGAGGTTAAGTTTCGTGCCCTGGCCAAGGATTTTCTAAGGGTGTCAGGGCTGAAATGTGCCGGCCGGATAATTGTAGGGGTGTCTTGTGCTCGTCAGACTCTTTAGAAGTATGGGGATCCAGCGTAAAATCATGCTACTGCTCATGGGGGTAGGTCTGCTCTCTTTTCTGACCCTGGGGCTGGTATCCTTTGCTGGTCTTTGGCATGTACAGGAAGATGCTTTGCGGATGGGCGGTGCCATGGGCGAATCTGTGGCTGAGTACTCAGAAGATCTCGCTTTGCACGAGGCAAAGGAACGACTGCTATCCATAGCCAGGGAAAAGTCCCGTCGGGCTGAGGCTGGTATTATCGAAGTACTGGCGGATGCCAGGAATATTGCTGGTATGACGGAGAATATAATGAGGCATCATGAGCGCTACCGTCCCCGTGAGCTCACTACGCCCAACGAGCCTCTGATTACTGGACTTACCCCTTATATCTACTACACCCGTGGAGCGAAGGAAGAGATTATGTCCGACCCGTTCCTTTTCTACAAGGTGGGAATCCTTGCTAATATTGGGGACAATCTGGAGCTTGTTGCACGTTACTATGACCGGTATTCTTCCTGCTATATTGCCTCGGAAACTGGTTGCCTGATCTGGGTAGACAGCGTGGGAGCAGACAATGACAAGGCGGAGTATCCCGATGTATATCTTGAGGGGCGTTATGACTCCAAAACCCGTCCCTGGTACTTGAAAGCAAAAGAGGCAGGAAAACCCATCGTCACTGATGTATATGTTTCGGTGGAGGGGGAATCGGAAATCACCTGTGCGGCTCCCTATTATGAAGATGGCGTCTTTGCCGGGGGGGCCGGCGTGAGCACGCCTTTGAAGGTGCTTTACCAGCTGGTGCTGGACAATAATGAGAGTGAGGACAATATCCAATTTGCCCTGGATGAGAAAGGCTGTGTGGCAATTTCCTCACGGCAGGAGGGCATCTGGGCTGTGGGAGCAGGTGGCAAGGATGGCTTGCGCCAGTCTTTTGATGATGCCCCGCCTCTTTCTGAAAACACAGAAAAGGCCATAGCCGCTATGATGGCCGGGGAAACAGGTACGGCTATCGTGGACGATACGGACGGCAAGGAATATGTCCTGGCCTATGCCCCCATGCCCACTATCGGATGGAGCTATGGCACGCTCATCGAGCTGGAGAAGGTGGTTGCACCGGCACGGACGGCGAAGGAATATGTCCAGGCCAGGGCCAGGGAATTTGCTGGGGCCATGCGTCATTTGTTCCTGCAGAATATCCTGACCATGGCTGTCCTGCTGGTTTTGCTTATGCTGGGCATCGCTGCCGGCAGTTCAAAGGCGGCCTTGAGATTTGTGCAACCCCTGTTGCTCCTCACTGCTGGGGTGAAGAAAATCGCCAAGGGAAATCTTGAGGAAAAGCTCCAGATCAGGACAGGAGATGAAATCGAGGCTCTGGCGGATTCTGTCAATGATATGACCCGCGACCTCAAGACACATATGGAGAACCTTTCTGCTGCCACGGCAGAGAAGGAGCGTATTGCTACGGAGCTGTCCCTGGCCAACGGTATCCAGTGGGGCATGCTGCCCCATATTTTTCCCCGCTATCCGGATAGGACAGATATGGAGCTTTATGCCTCCATGGATGCCGCCAAGGAAGTAGGGGGAGATTTTTACGATTTTTATATGCTTGGAAATTATCATTTGGCAGTCACCATGGCTGATGTATCCGGCAAGGGCATCGGTGCGGCGCTTTTCATGGTCATAGTATCTTTTATTGCGGCAGTCAGGGAGGACGGATGCGGGCTTAAGAAATTATATCCAGAAGGGGACGCTGAGGCACGATTCAAGTATAGCAACATTCGGTGGTTGTACTATTATTGCAATCAGCATGGTCTCTTTCGGGCAAAATTGAATACTGGATTGCAACTACTGTAGTTATTTGTATGTTGAAGCTTATGGGTTAGTGTGCCTCTCCATCACCAGAGATGATTGATGGGGAGGATTTTTATGCTTAGAATTAGGGATGAAGTGGTTAAAAAATGTTGAGCAGATTGAATGTTGTCAAAGTCAATATAATGCATTTTTCCAGCATATAAAACAATGTCTAAAAATATTGTACTTTATTTGAACGTGTGCTATAATTCATTCCAAATAGATGTGATTATTTTTGGACAGTTAAGGTCGGAGGTGCATTATGGACAAAGAGTTGGACTTGTTTGCCGCTGGTACTAAATCAGAAATGCCCCAGAATTTTACTGTTATAAAAGGTGGAGGAGAATACAAAGAAGAACCACTGAAGTGCTATATGTCTAAGGTGGATAGAGTAGAATTTATGACTCCATCAGAAATGTTTTCTGGCTATGATACCATACGAGCAATCACTTTTTCATATGAACTGGATTTTATAGAAAAGGTAATGAAGCGTTTCAAGTACGGAGAGATTTTGATAGGAGCAGCATTTTTGGCAAGGAGAGATATAAGTTTGCAGGATATGATGCTTCGCGTTATAGCAAATGGTAAAGAAGCACCTGATGCTATACGCAAGCATCAAAGTCTTGTAAAAATGATGACGGATGGAAATCTTGAATTTCGTGTAGCTACGCTCATAGTTGATCACAGAAAGGTATATATATAAAAAAAAGATAACGGTATCAAAAGGGTTATAACAGGATCTGGCAACATGGGTGGTACAGCTTTTTCAAATAATCAAAATGAGACATTTTATTGTAATGATGAAGATTTGATATGTTACGATGAGTGGGTAAAAGACTTTGAATCAGCATGGGGAACAGCCGTAGAGATTACGCCTGAAGCAGTACAGGGGAAAGAAACAAATGATTTTGTTGAAGATAATGTCATAATAAAGAAAGTGAAGGATACAGCTAAGGCTATTGTAATAGAGGCGAAGTCCTTACCGATTCAAATGACCATTGATAATATAACCTATGCTCTTGCTTGCGATAAGACTTTAGAATCGTACAAAGAAATATTCAAGGGCATAAAACCGAATATGAAAGACGGTCTATTTAAAATAAATCCAAAGATGGTAGAGAGGGTTGAAAAGAAGGCGAAAGAAAAGGAACAAAAGGATAAACAGCAGGTCAATATACGCAATACAGTAGAAAATTATCCGAGCATAACATTTGATTATGATGCAAAACAGATGTATTATAACGGTGTTGCCGCGGATATGACTCCTTCTACTGATGACGTAAAAAAGGATATTGAAGTTTTATTGGAAGTGTTTAATAACTTTGATGATTTTGTAGGTGATACACAGCGCCTCAAAGAAAATCATTTTCGGCTCCTTAATGCTTTCTTTTCATCACCATTTAATGCAAAGTTGAGATGTGCGGCATACGCTCATAATTTACCCACAATTACTTTACCTATGTATATGCTTTCTGCATCAGAAGGTTCTAATTGCGGTAAAACGTTTATGGTCAGGGCACTTTTGAAAATGATGACAGGCAAGAATATAACGATTATGAAGAAGGATGATTTAAAAGAGCAAAAAAAAGAGTTCAAAAGTGATGGCAGGGAGAAAAGCAAGCAAAAAACAAATGTTGAGCTTATCGGTGGGTATCAGGTCAGTAATCAAGGGACACCAATCTTCATTGACGAGGTGGACAATCCGTTCATATCCAATATTGAAGCACTTATCAAGAATCCAGAGAAATGTGAAATGATGCAGTTGGAAACAATGCCGATGCTGGTATTTGCAAGTAATACAGTGCTACAACCGGAAGATACACTGCGTAAAAGAATGATTTTCCTGTTTTATGATAATGGTTTGCCAAGCGGGGTTGACCAAGGTGAATATGCAAGCCTAAGTGAGAGCCTTCTAAGAAGGATTGATACAGCATTCTATCGTGAGTATGCTCGCAGAACGTTGGATGGAGTTGTCCAACTCTTGGAATATCTTGATGATAAGGACAGACCTGTATCTTGGTATCCAGACCTCCTGGGACTTTCGTCTAGAATAATTATTTCCATTTTTAGAGATTATGGATATGAACTTCCGTCCTATATGAAGGAGTTGACATGGCGTGATGATTATTCGGCCAATGCAGCATTCATATCGCAAGTTGCACTTGATGGGTTGAAAGAACTGTATAGAAAAAACAAAAAGCTATTCAAGGTGACTGAAGATAAGGTGGAAATAGAATTAGATGGAGATAAGGAAAGTAGACAAAAATTCCAATCATGGAAAAATATATTGCCTCCAGAGATGAGGGCAAGTATTGTTTCTGGAAGAGATCATATTACGTTGATTATTGAAAGAAAACCATTAGAAGACCGGCTGGGGTTCAGCTTTGAATCTGGGAATTTTTTAAGTCGATTGTTTAGATAGGAATGAGGTTAAATATCACATGGAAATATACATTTATATGAAGTATACAGACGATGAGGAAAAAGTAAAGAAGGTGGTGGATTTTATAAGGAGAGATTGTTGCAGTATATATGTTAGTATGGAAAACAGAAGAAGCTTTTACGAATTGGAAAAAGTAAAAAAGAGTATGACGAAAGAAGATGCTGTTGTAATAGAAAGCTTGTCATCTTTAGGCATGAATGAAGCAGAAATTGCTAGTCAATTGGAATGGTTTATTCAACGGCAGAGAATGCTTGCTGTGGGTAGCTGTGTTCCTACGTACGAATTTGGGATGTCACAACCTACAAACATGGCTGCTCTTTCTGTATTGAAGCAAATGATAATAAGTAATAACAATAATGTTGTCGAATTACCCAATTATAGGAGAAGCAATTCAGGACGTAGCAGAATCGCCTTCCCGGATAATTGGGATGAATTATATGAGAAGTGGGAGAAGAAGGAAATCTCTTCCAAAGAGTTCTTAAATCAATCTAGGTTGAAAAAAGGAACATTCTACAATTTGCTGACGGAATATAAAAAACAAGCTGATTCAAAAAATGAGCTTATAAAGACTTATGACATGAGAAGAAAATGGTAATATAATGTACACGCACATTTTTATTGATGCAGAGAATGTTCCTGCAAAGCAGAGTGTGGTATTTTACTATCTTGCCTGTGAGAAGTATGATGTGAATATGTGTGATGTTGTAGGCAATATCAACCAGATGCCAAAAATTATGCTGTGTATGGAAAAGCCGTGTTTTCGTATTTGGAATAGCATGCAAGGTAAGAATAGCGCAGATTTATGGCTGGCTTCTCTTATGATGAAGGCTATATGTGAAGAGGAGGATTTAGAACGTATAATCCTGCTTTCCAATGACAGAGACTATTGGCCAGTCATATATTTTGCTAAGACGCTAGGCAAAAATGTTTGTATTGCACTGACTACGAATTATAACGGGGGGATGTCTAAATTACTGAAGAAAGTAGTACTTTATTGCCGCCGGAGGAGGTTGCTGAGGGAGATATGGTTATCTTCTCATTGCCTGAGGATATGCAGCAGCTTGCGGAGAGCAGAGACTGGCTGCCGAAGGGTACGAAGCTCTTGAAACGGGTCGGTGCTCTGGATGGGGCTGTCTATGGAGTGAATGAGAGCCAGCAGTTCTATGTCAATGAGAAGTATCTAGGACAAGTCAGTACCGTGGATGGGCTGGGCCGGAGCATGCCGGACAAGGCCAAAGGCGGTCATGTGGTGGAAGCAGGTGCTTTTTTGCCGGTGGGAGATAACCCCAGGTCCTTTGACGGCAGGTACTATGGCACGGTATCCCTTGAGCGCATAGAACACAAAGCTGTGCTTGTGCTGCCTATCGGATGGCTCAGGTCTTGGGAATGAAGAAGTGGAGATGATGCTATATGAGTTCATTTGCAGAAGTTTTGGCCCGGAACAGGTGGAAGAGGACGATACACCGCCTGGGCAGCGGGATTGACCTTGTAGCCGTGATACTGGTGCTGGAATTGGTAGGGATTGCTGTGGGCTGGTGGCTAATGGAAGCGTATGAGCCGGAGGCAGTTCTGGCATCAGATTATGTAGCAATGAAAGAGCACCAGGAACAGGTCAGGGTAGAGCTTGATAGGCTGGCAGTCGCCAAAGAAGAGGATTTGCATATACGGGAGGCCATGACAATGCTTATGGTTGCCCTGCCGGAGCAGGTAAAGCTCAAGGAAATTACCATTGGCAACTTCCATAACGGGGACTGGCTTGTGACAGAAGCTGTTTCAGCGGACAATGCAGCCTTGGAAAGCTATATTAGCACTCTGCGTCAGAATCCCGGCTTTGAAGAGATGAGGATTGAAGATACCAATGTCGGGGTAAAGATCACGGTGCCCATGCCGGAGGGATTCAAATGGCGTTGAGAGAGAGATTGGAACTGATTTGGAAACGACTGAAAAAGTGGAGAATGTATGGAGAGTATTTCCGCAGCGCGGCTTTGGGCACTTTGATATTGGTACTGGGAATGCTGTGCATAGGCCTCCTGCAGGGAGCTAAAGATGCCAGAGCCTACAAGGCGCAGATGAAAGATGCTGTCAGCACCTACAGCAGCCAGGCTAAGGTAGTAAACGATGCTACCGGCAGGGCTGTGGAGACAAAGCAAGTTCCTGATGTCAGGCAGGATCTTGCCAGCAAGGCTCAGGATTACGGACTCAAGGTTGAGACAGGAAGCGAGCCTTTATACAGGGACGGTACGGGGGAGGTCTATGAAATGCGCCTTAGGGGCAGCTGGCAGAGAACGGCAGGTTTCCTGGAGCATCTGCAGCCCAAGGATGCGCTGCTGGGTCTCAGGATGGTGCAGATGAAGGGCACGGAAGCTCAATTGGATACAGTCATGCAGGTAAAAATCTATACAAAGTAGGTGAAATGATGTTTCTCATAGTTTGGACAGGTGCAAATGTGGCATTGACCATTTTGCTGATTCTTGCAGTACGGCGGGCCAGGAAGATGGCTGAAATCTTGGAAAGGGCAGGGAACTTGCAGATGGATTTCCTGCGGGAGACGAGAGTCATTATGAGAAAGGAGGCAGAGGCATGGACTGGCAAGGAAGAACTGCAGCAGGAATCACAGCCGGTCTGACCATGGGACTGCTGGCAGGTGCCCTTATCTGGGGCACGGGAGGATCAGGGAAAGAGGCAGGGAGCAGGGAATACCTCATGTGGAGCCAAGCCAATGCCCAGATGGCAAACTTAAGTGCCGGGCAGGGAACTGCCCGAGGATGTACACTGGCGGACTTGAAGCCCTTCCCGGAAGAAGGTGCAATTGCCAGCAAGCAGGAAGCAGCTTCCTCTGCCAAGTCTGTAACGCCCCTGCCTGTAAGACAGATGGGAGCTACGCCCGGAGGGCTGCGGCTGCCGGTGCCCAAGAGGCCTGAGAGAAAAGCCGAAGGAGCGGTGCTGCCTCTGGAAAAACAGGCTGCTGAAAGCAAGGCCAGGGAGGAAAACGAGAAGGAAAGCTACAGCTCCAAGATCGCCTTCACGGGCGGAGGGAGCATAGGTTTTGGGAAACAGGGGGAATGAGGATTGGATGTGAGCAAGCTTTTCATGGGGAAGCAGGAATTTACAGAGAAGGAGCCGGAGAACCCCTGCGATTATGGCCGCAGGATTTGGGATGATATGAATGGCAACGCCCTGAGGCAGAACAAGAATTTAAGGATTATGTGCATGGGCCTCCTGGCGGCTTTGGCCGTGTCCACCATTGGCAACGTCTATCAGGCCACCCAGAGTACTGTGGAACCGTATATTATTGAGGTAGACAGCACCACGGGAGCTATCAGGAAAGCGGGCGTTATTTCGGAAATGAACTACACTCCCGAAAAGCTGGAGATTGAGTATTTCCTGGGGCGGTTTATTCAGGACACACGGAGCCTCCCGGTGGACGGGGAGGTGTACAAGCAGTGCTGGTACGAAGCCTATGGCTATATGACCAAGGATGCGGCGGCTGCCATGAGCGCCGAAATGGAAAAGCAGAACAAGGCAGAGGACTTTGGCAAAAAGCGTATCAAGGTGACTATCAACTCCATACTGCCGGTTAATACGGATAGTAATTCATATCAGGCCACCTGGGTGGAAGATGTGACTGACCTTACCACCGGGGAACAGAAGAGAGTGCCCATGACAGGTATTTTCACCACTACCATCATCCAGAACAAGGATAAGAAATCTCTGATGGAAAACCCGCTGGGCATATATGTGAAAGATTTCAGCTGGTCTGAAGAAAACGTGGCCAAGGACATAAAGGATAAGGTGAGGGATAAATAATGGCAATGAAGCGGTTCAAGAATAAGGCTTTGGTAGTAGGCATGCTCTCAGTGCTGGCCATGCCAGCGGCAGCTTTGGCCCAGGAGACGGAGGGAAAAGAAACTGCCGTGGAAGTTACGGATACATCTAGTGATGAGGGTGAAAGCCATAAGATGCGGGAGCTTAAGAAGCGTGTACAGGAACTGGAAGGGCAGCTTGAAGAACAGGCCCGGGAGCATCTGGCACTCATGGAGGAAGTGGACAGCTTAAGTGCCCGTCAGCGGGCCATTGAAGAAGGAGACAGCATTTCCCACGGCTATCCTGCTACCGATAGCTTCCTGGTGGAGCCGGGGGACGGCGGGGACGTAAGCTACACCCAGGATGCCATCAATGCGCAAGGGGATAGCACCATGGTCTTTGATTACAGTCCCAGTCAGCTCTATAAAATATACTGCAAGCTGAATTACCTGACTGACATCCAGCTGAAAGAGGGAGAACAGATTACCTTTGTAGGCGGGGGAGATACGGGCAAGTGGATGATGGATTCGGCTACCGTGGAAGGTACACCTCACATCTATCTCAAGCCCATTGCCAGAGGTGCCAGGACCAATATCATCATCAACACTACCCACCATACTTATCAGGTGTTGTGCAATGAGGGTGACTGGTACAACCCCATTATCAAATGGTCATACGGCAGTGAGAATATCATGGAGAGCCTGGCCAAACAGGCGGCCTATGACAGGACTGTCAAGGCTGTGGTGGAGTCACCGGCAGAGCTGACCTTTGACTATGCCATCAGGGGAAGCGCCGATTGGAAGCCGGAGCATGTGTTCGATGACGGCAGGAAAACTTTCATCAAATTCGGCAGGGTGCCTAAGAAGTTGCCGGTGCTCTTTGTGCGCGAGAAGGGTCATAAGGAGGCCATGCTGGTGAACTATCATGTACGTCAGGACACTTTCATAGTGGAACGCACCTTTGGCACGGCAGAGCTGAGGCTGGAAGGTGATACTGTGAAGATTGTGAGGACACGCAAGTGAGGGAGGCTGCAGCATGAGTTTTCAGGATCTGAAGGATGGGCTGTCTCAAAAGATGTCCTCTATCAAGGGGAAGGACAAAGACTTTGAAAATCCCTCCATGGCAGAGGGCATCAATGACAAGGCCTATGGCATCAAGCGAAGCGTGGTTTACGGCATCGTACTCTTTGTTGTATGCGCCTTTCTGGGCTTTTCATACATGAGCATGGGGGATGATGAGGACAAAGCCAAGGGAAAGAAGGAGACAGAAGAAGCTGCGGACGCCAAAAATATGATGAATACAGACAGGCAGCTGCAAGCCATGAACAACAAGGCGAAGAATCCCAACGGCGTAAGTCCCAATGGGGCACCGCCTATGGAAGGGGGCAAGGCCAATAACAACACAGCTCAGAACAACAGCCAGATGCAGCCCCACCCAGCAGGGCAGGAGCCGTCACAGTATCCAGCTATCCCGAGAAGGAATCAGGGAAACTACAGTAATCCTTATCCTCTGCCTATGCTGGCAAACGCCCCGGCAGAAGCTCCCAAGGCAGAGGCCAAGGAAAGCGAAGCCTCAAGGCTGGGTAAGGAAAAGGCAGAATTTGGGGCGGCCATTGCCTTTGACGGAGGCTATGGCAACGGCTCCAGAAGAAGCAGTGAGAATACACCAGCCCAGGAGGCTGTAGAAGGAAGTGTCCCCGCCGGGAACAGGGAGCAACCTGGCTCCGGCAGTAGTTTGTATGGTAATGCAGGTGTCTATGGAAACATGCCACTGTCTGCGGCGGCTGCCTATATGGAACCTACGGCAAACTGCCTCCAGGCGGGCACCGTCATCCCGGCGGTGCTGCTGACGGGCATCAACACGGATGTGGGAGGGCAGGTGCTGGCTCAGATTGAGACTGATGTCTATGATTCCCTTACTGGCAATTGCCTCCTGATACCTGCGGGAAGCCGTCTTGTGGGCACTGTGGCCCAGGGTGCCCAGGAAGGCCAGAATCGGGTAGCTGTCAACTGGCAGACCCTGATGCTGCCTACGGGAGGAAGCTATGCTCTGGGAGGCTCCATGGTGGCGGCAGATCTTGCGGGTTACGGGGGAATTCCGGGCAGGATACACCATCATAGCAGCGGCCTCCTCCGGGGTGGGTTGTTTACCTCTGTGGTGGCAGCCCTTGGCTCCATGGCAGCTGGCAACACCAGCACTACAGCCAACACCTACACGGCAGGTCAGCTGGCAGCCCAGGGGGCCATGAGTAATCTCATGAATACGGCTTCTGCCCTTATCCAGAAGGGCGTGGATAGTTCAAGGCCTACTGTCACAGTGGCAGCGGGCAGCGAGTTCATGGTGTATGTGACCCGGCCTGTCCAGCTTAATGCTTACTGATACCAGCGTGACCAGAGGGGCCGGAAGGCTCCTCTTTTTCAACATAGGGAAGGATGGTGGGGCTGTGGATGCAGCACTGATGGATGTAAATGTGGAGGAACGGAAGCACCATGTGAAGGTGGTGCTGGTTATAATGGCAGTCTTTGCTCTGCTGGGCATGGAGGCGGCCTCCATGAGCATAGCTTCAGACTGTGAGTATCTGGAAGTACTGGGCAAGTTTGTCATGATAGGGGAGTATCATGTGTTCGGTCCCTGGAGCTACTGGATTTGGAGCTACGGTGAGATTGGCCCGAATATCCCGGATATCATTTTGCGTGGGGACAGGTGGTTCTACGGCTTCTTGCTTGCAGGGCTGCTGGTGAGCTGTGTTTATATACGGCACTGCCGGAGGCTCACCTCCCACGGCTCGGCCAAGTGGGCTTCCAAGAAGGACATTGAGGAAGCAGAGCTGATGGGCAATACCGGGGTTATCTTGGGAATCAACCCCTATACCAAGAAACTCATGCGAGATGACAGCTCGGCCCATATCCTGCTCCTGGCACCCACCCGCTCCGGCAAAGGTGTGTGCGTGATAATCCCCACCTGCCTCACCTGGACACACTCTCTTTTTGTGACAGACGTGAAGGGGGAGAACTGGACAAAGAGCGCAGGTTACAGGAAGAAATACATGGGGCAGAAGTGCATCAAGTTTGCGCCCCTCTCCAATGATGGCAGCTCTGCTAAGTGGAATCCCTTGTCAGAGATTCGCATGGAAACGCCCTTCGAAGGCAGTGATGTGGACACTATCAGCGGAATTCTGGTGAATCCCAAGGGGAAGAACAAGGACGGGGACTACTGGCCCCAGGCAGGCAAGGCTCTCTTGAAAGCTGCCATCCTCCATCATCTGTACTGGTTCAAGCGCGAGAAGCGACCTCTGCCAACTCTCACAAATATCCTGTCCTCGGTATCTAATCTCACTGAACTGCTGGCTTCCATGGGGTCCTATGCCCATATCTCTGTGGAGGAGTTCTTTGCCACGCCCAATATATTCCAAGTGTATTACGGAGAGGAATATATTACGGACTTCTCCAGCTACAATACAGCTCTTTCGGAACTTGCCGGACATGAGGTGCGGCTTACCTCCGTGGAAGAACTGAAGGCAGAGCTTAGGAAATATCCCGTCAAGGAGGCACGGCAGGAAAGGATTGAGAAGAAGCTTGAGAAACTGGAAAAAGAACTGGAGACGGTCAAGGCTCGTGAAGAAGAACTGTCCTCCCGGCAGGAAGAGGCGGATATGGCCTATGAGGAAGCTGATCTGGCGGCAGATCATGCCAAGGAGGAGGCTCTGGCTCTCAGGGAAAAGCTGGCCAGCGGGCAGTGCTCTGAGGAAGAATCCATAGCTGCTGATAATGAGGCAGCCAAGCTCATGCAGGAGGCAATGAGTGCAAAAAATATGGCAGACAGGATTGATGCCCAGCTACAGAAGCTGGCTCTCACGAAAAATGATCTTTTTGAGCAGATGGACAATCTGCGGACAAAGCTTGAGACAGATGATGAGGATGGGGTAGCAATGATAGATTTCAAGGATGGCGGTGCACCTTGGTATAAGCTTCTGGTGCATCCCAAGGTGCTGGAATGTGCCCAGAGTCTCCTGCCCAAAGTGAAGAGCGCAGGCGGGGAAATCAGCGGCATCCAGTCCACAGCAGCCACCTGCCTGAACCTCTATCAGGATCCCATTGTGCAGGAAAATACCAGCACCACAGATTTCCTTGTGGAAGACCTGCTGGTGCCGGAAAAGCCAGTATCATTCTACCTGGTGATTCCCCCTAATGACATTGAGCGCATGACACCACTGGTAAGGCTGCTTATCAATCTGATGCTGAACCGACTCATCCGGGACATGAAGGATGAGCACGTGAAGGGAGTAAAGCGGCAGAGGTTGCTGCTCTTACTTGATGAATTTGCACAATTCGGCAGGTTCGAGACCATTGAGAGTGCCATGGCGGTATGCGCCAGCTATGGCATTAAGATCTGCCTCATTACCCAGACCATTACTCAGCTGTACCAGAGCTACACCAGGGAGCAGTCCATCATGGGCAACTGCCATACTCAGGTGATTTTCACCCCTAATCAGGACGGTGGGAATACTGCCAGAATTATTGCAGATTCCCTGGGCAAGGAAACCATAATCAGTGAAACCAAGAATGACGGTGGTGGAGGCTTCGGCAAGGGAAGCCGGTCTACCTCGGGCATGGGCAAGGACCTTATGGCAGCATATGAGCTGGGCAAGATGCCATTCCGCCGGGAGATTGTCATGGTGGCCAGAAATAATCCCATCTACGGGGTTAAGCTGCTGTACCATGAGGTGCCCAGGTTCAGGAAGCGTTCCGAGATACCGCCACCGCTGTACAGTGACAAGGTGCGGAGCGTGACTAATTTCAACGATTTGAAGGTTATGATCAGGCCCATTTTGACGGAGATGCGGGAGGCCCAGGAAAAGGTAAGACTGGCCAAGGAACAGGATGCAGAAACCTTGGCAAAGGTACCTGAAATGGTTGAAGGGAAGGGGAAAAATGAAGTCACTGGTGCGGGGCAAAATGCATAAGGAAAGAAGGCTGGCGGCCCTTAAGAGCAAAATGCAGGAAAAGGGCATGCGAGTGCTCACAGGCAAGAAGGAAGACAAGGTGCATAACAGGCAGTTCGCCGGAGGGAAGGGTGCATAATGGCCAAGAAGAAAGAAGCCCTGGCTAGGGCACTGGGGACGCTGGAGTATACCCTGGGCTTTGAAATCATGAACTTCCTCAAGGACAAGGATGTTAATGAAATCATCGTGAACCCGGATACCAAGATTTGGGTGGATACCTTTTCCCGGGGCCGGGTGCTAACGGAGTATACCATGGAGTCTGGAAAGTCTGAGCAGATTATCTATCAGGTAGCGGATCTCACCAATACTGTGTGTTCTGCAAGCAATCCCACCATTGGGGCAGAGCTGCCGGATGGCAGCAGATTTCAGGGATTCCTGCCGGATGTGGTGACGGCTCCCAGCTTCATCATCCGCAAGCATACAGAGAGGGAACTGACATTGAAGGATTATGTGGAGGATGAAGTGATTACGCCACGGCAGAGGGAAATAATCCTGGAGGCTATACGGGACAGAAAGAATATCATCGCGGCGGGAGGTACCAAGTCTGGTAAGACCACG
The DNA here is from genome assembly GCF_900108415.1 of Selenomonas sp. KH1T6. Lineage (NCBI taxonomy): Bacteria > Bacillati > Bacillota > Negativicutes > Selenomonadales > Selenomonadaceae > Selenomonas > Selenomonas sp. KH1T6. The sequence goes on along the minus strand of NZ_FNWN01000021.1, from coordinate 7,395 downwards.
TTCCTCAACGCTATATTGGCAGAGATTTCCAAGAGCGACGATAGGATCGTGCTATTGGAAGATACCAGGGAGCTTAAATGCGCTGCCAGGAATCATCTATCACTGAAGGTGACGGAAAATCGGAGCATGAGCGATTTGCTACGGGATACCCTGAGAGCCACCCCGGACAGGATTGTTGTGGGGGAAGTCCGTGGAGATGAGGCACTAGCCCTGTTGGATGCCTGGAATACGGGTCATGACGGGGGATGCTCTACGGTGCATAGCAGTTCGGCCCTGCTGACTCTCAGGAGACTGGAGCAACTGGTGTCCAGGGTGTCTGTGTCTCCGCAGCAGGAGACCATTGCCGGGGCCGTGGATGTGATTGTGTACCTGCGGCGACGGGGAACCGGGCGTGTGGTGGAGGAAATATTGGGCATTGACGGGTATGACGCAGAGAAGGGGCGGTATGTGGTGCATGAGATGAAGTGAAGATTTGGTTGACAAAGTCGTTGGCCTAGTATAATATTTAATTGAAATTCGGCACTTTTTAATTATGCCGAAATATAATAAAGAGAGGGGGTATAAGTGTGAATGGAACACTTGCTCTACCTGTAGATCAAAAATTCATTTCTATAGGTGAACTCAAGGAGATAGGTTTCTCACTGTATAAGATTAATAAACTGGTGAGCGACGGCAAACTGGCTAAGCTAAACAAGAAATATTATGAGAATATCACCTACATTGGTGACGATTCTGATTTTTATTATGTCAATGCTTATATCCCCAATGGCGTAGTATGCCTTCTTAGTGCTGCAGCATACTACGACCTCACCACATTTATTCCCAGTGAGATTGATGTGGCTATCCCTAGGAAGGCAAAAGTATCGAATATGCCAGACTGGCCACAAATGGCTATACATTACTTTACCGACAAGCGGCATAGTTTTGGTGTTGAGACGATTATTGACAGACATAACAGTTTCAAGATTTACGACCTCGAAAAAACAGTGACTGATATTGTTTTCTATCGGGAAACCGTTGGCATAGAGGAGACAAAGGAAGTCCTGACCAACTATCTGCACAGGCAGGACAGGAACTTGAACAAGTTGCTGAAATGCGCTGAATTCATGAAATGCGATAACGTTATGCGTAGATATTTGGAGGTACTTATATGACCAGTGCGGCATCAGTAAAGGAAAGACTAAAGAACAAGGCGGTTGCTACTGGTAAAAATATGCAAGAGCTTCTGGTAGCCTATGGACTGGAGAGAACACTTTACAGGTTGTCTATATCCAGCCACGTCGAGGCATTCACCCTGAAAGGCGGCATACTTCTGTATGCTATGTTTGAAGGGACGTTCGCAAGAGCCACGAGAGATATAGACCTGCTGGCCTGGAAGATTCCCAATGATGCAGATAAGATGCGAGATATCTTTGGAGATATTTTTTCCATTGAATGCGATGATGCCTTGCGCTTTGATATACCTACTCTGACAGTAAGAGACATTACGGAATTCAAAAAATATCACGGAGTCAATGTTTCCATCATAGCCCTTCTGGAAAGAACAAAAATTCCAGTATCCATTGATATAGGCTTTGGGGACGTGATTTACCCGGATAGAGTAAAAATGGATTTTCCTGTAATTCTGGACATGGATGTTCCCAGCTTATACGCATATTCGTTGGCCTCAGTGATTGCTGAAAAATTTGAGGCCATTGTTACGCTTGGTGATGCAAACAGCAGGTATAAAGATTTCTATGACATTTATCTGCTTGCTAACCGTTATGAGCTGTTGGGTAATGAGCTTAGGGAAGCTGTCAAGGAAACATTTGAGCATCGTAATACTGGCTTTGAGGATATTTATGCTTTTGATGGAGCTTTCGTTGCCAGCGAACTGCATCAAAAACGATGGAAGGCTTTTCTGAAAAAGAAAAGGACTATGGTTAGTGTGGAGTTGGATGAAGCCATAGCTCTTTTGGAAAAACTGTTGCTCCCCATTGTGGACAGCATTGTATCCCAAACAGAATACACGGCTGTTTGGGATTATGACCGTAAGGAATGGAAGCAAGAGGCTGTTGAGAAAAAATCATAGAGTCAAAGAAAAGGCCCACGCTAAATGTTTGGCGTGGGCCTTAATATTCCTACTTACATAGGATTAGCTGTTATTTCTGTTCAGTTTCTGGATGATTAGCCTTATAGGTGTCATTCTGGGCAATGATGTCAAGGAAAACAAGAGGTTCGTCTTTCTCGTTTCTCAGGGCGTGGGACTGGCCAGGACGTGCGATGGTAATGGAGCCAGCCTGAACAACAGTCTCTTTGCCGGTACCGTCCGTAAAGATGCCTTCGCCAGATACGATGATGTAGGTGTCCTCATTGAAGGCGTGCTTGTGAAGACCAATGGAGGCACCTTTCTGAAGTGTCATCCAGCCAATCTCTTTGATGGCGGCTTCTGAAGGTGGCATATCACGGGTAAAGGAGAACTTGCCGTACAGTGTGCCATGCCCCTTGGCGACGTCCTGCTTGTCCAGGGTAATAAGCTTGTCCGGCGTGTAGCATTGCTCATCGGGAGCATTGGCCGTGCTTTCCGCAGCAAAGGCCATGGTCCCAAATGCCATGCAACCTAAAGTACATAGAACAGCTAAACCTCTCTTCATGTAGAACAACCTCCCTAAATATATAGATAATGTGGATTCGACACTCCTGCATTTCTATACAGATTTTGTAATTCCTGCATGAAATGCAAAATTTCATGACTGATATGGGCATAATATCATTTTAAAGCTATGAAACTTTCATGACGACAGGTACTAATCTATATAGCTCTTACTGGATGGCAGGGCTTTTTCTTTTGAGGGGGCAGGAGAATCAGAGCTTTACACGAATTATTAAAAAGGGATACTCTGAACATCTATTGGATGGTTAGGAAAAGAGTGAGCATGATGAAAATAAGCAGAAGAGTAAGTTTAGGCATGGCAGCAGTCCTCTCGACAGCATTTATTATCGGCAACAGCATTGCCTATGCCTACGATCCACCTAAGGTGATAAAAGATGTAGCAGGATTCCCCATAAGTTGCTCGATTTATGCATCACAAGCTGAGATTGGCGGTGTACGTGCGGGAATTACTCCTGGAAAAGTTAAAAGCATTTTGGGAGAACCCAGTCATATTCATGATGACAAAGGAAAAATACGTTATTACTACGATGGTCTGATATTGAAGTTCATAGATTATGGCGGTGAAGAGAAAACGGTATTACGAAATATCAAGGCTAATGAAAAATGCAAATATACGACATCGGATGGTGTGGCTGTTGGTATGTCAGAGGAGATACTGACACAAGTATATGGTATGGCAGATACTGTGTACATAGAGAAGTATACAGTTCCAAAGTTGAATGAGGAACAGAACGATGAGTATGAGAGACGCATGAACAGGACTATTTACACCTATAATGCAGGCCAGAAATTAGCTATGAATTTTATGGTGAGATACGGAATCATTATTGACATGCAGATAAATATGCAGGATTAAGATACCTTATTGTTGGAATTGTCAAATAATAAAAAGAGGGGATGTCTGATGACTAAGCTGTCAAGAAAGATAGCCGGACTTCTTGTCGGACTGGTGGTAGGGCTTTCCGTTGGGAGCATGAATGAGGCCGATGCCTACAGGGAGCCTGAATTTACCACTAACCTGGGAGGGCTACCCATAAGCTGCTCCATTTACCCAGAGCAGGCAGGTATAGGCAATATACACACGAGAGATAGCGTGGCGGCAGTCAGGGCCTGCTATGGTATGCCGGATAACATCACAGATGGGAATGGCCTAAGGCACTACTACGATGGCATGATACTGACCTTTGTGGATTTCGCTGGAGATAAAAATCCAATTCTGGTTGATATCAAAGTAACGAAAAATATGCGCATTGGGAATAATGCTACGCCAGCAGGTGTCGGTGTTGGTATGTCAGAATATGTGCTGACCCAGGCCTATGGCACGGCAGATGAAGTGTACATTGAGAAGCACACTGCACCAAAGCTGTCTGAGGAACAGAATCATAAGTATGATGAAAGGCTGAACAGGACAGTGTACACCTATAACGCCAGTGCCTGCCTGTCAATGAGCTTTATAGTGAGGAATGGGATTATACAGGAGATACGGATACATTTGTCAGACTAGGGGGATAAGGATATGGCTAAATTGTGGAGGTGCATGGTTATGAAAAGGCTATTGTCTGTACTGGTAATAGCGGTGGTGATGGCTTGCATGCTGCCAAGCTGCGAGGCTGAAGATGTTTGGGTTGATCACTTGAGAGATTCGAATATAGATGTCTACGTGATGGATGAAACTATTTACAGCGGAACATCTAGTAATGGCAGATATTTTAATGTGACGGCCAAGACAGTGAGGGACGGACAACAGCTGGATGTGATAACCTGGGCGTTTAGCAAGCATAAGGATGATATGTGGCGGTTTGAGACAAGCACCATGGATGGCAGCCACACTACTGTGGTCATCCCCAGAAATGGTATCTTTGAGTTCTGTATGGATAAGCTGGGGTGGAGTTACAAGATAGTGGATTCCTTGTATTACTGACCTGACATGAAAAAAGCTGCGTGGCTTTGCCTGGGAGGCAAGGTTGCGCAGCTTCTTTGTGCTTCAGTCCCACTGATCAGGAACGAGGATTTTCACGCCGTTCTTCAGCTCATAGGCTGTACTGGAAGTTTTGTCATGGGTAAGTGTGTATGGGGAGTGATCCCAGAGGCACAGGATGTCATTGTTTTGTCCCATAAACATAATTATATGCATGATATAAGATGAATACTGCAATTGTAATGGCTACTGATGGAAGTATTTATGGCAGATGAAATGTTTTGTGAAGCGACATTCATCGTCAGATGCAACCTTTTGTGAATAGACACTGATGGCAGCTGACAAGCAACCTTTTGTGAAGCATTTCCCCGGTGGGGTAATCAGAAGCGACCTTTTGTGAATATGCTATACCACCAGCGACCTTTTGTGAAGTGTATTTGCCGAACGTCATAATGCTAGGAATGACGCGGGATTAGCATATGCGAGCAGTGATGCTGGAAGCTGCTGGGCAGGCCAGTTGCAACCTTTTGTGAATAACTAAAAACTCATATCAGAGCCGCTTACAGTGCTGTTTTTCCAGGTGAGAGGATGATGTATAGGCATCAGATACGATGTTTTGTGAATCAATGTTGGGATAGCATGGATGGACTGGCAACCTTTTGTGAAGCAGCTGCAGCGGAGGATTATAGGGCTTAAATACCAGAAATCAATGACATTTACACTATATATGCCATCTCTGTAATACCTAAGCACAATATATACGGCTGTGAGGAGTAACATATTCTACATTTACGGAAACAATGCTTATGATGTTCTATTTATGTTCAAAAAAATATTTTTGTCACTTGATTTTCAGAAGCGACCTTTTGTGAATTTAAGTTATGAACAGGGGTCTAACTGTGCATAACTAAAGCGGTTATAGTGTTTATCCACAGTACTTATCCACAGATGTTGTGGATAACTCTTGCTGTATCTGAGAAGTCTTCACGAAAGATTGCTTCTGGCTTCACAAAATGTCACATCTGGGTTTTCAAAAGGTTGCCCCTTTCACAAAAGGTCGCCTCTTGTTCCAGCAATACCAACGGTTACAGCCATTCACCAGTGGTCTATAATAAGAGTTAGTATATAGTAAATACTATAAGCCACTATGCAATTAGGATGTACAGCACAATGGGGCTGATCAATGCATGAGACGTTCGACTAACCTCTCAGATGCAACCTTTTGTGAACACTTGCATATAGAGTGGGCTTCTGCTAATATCAAGGCATACGAGAGGAAAGGACGCACAATCCATGGGGGAACAAGATAACAAGTCGGTTCTGTACTACAACCGGCCTTTGGCTAAGAGCACTCCTAAAGAGGTGTACTCTAAGAATTCGCAGATACTCATTGCGTGGTACAAAAACTGTCTTCAGGAGGCCTACGTCAACGGCTTACTGAAGAATCTCAATGAATCCATAGCTATCAAGATCGATCTTACGAAGATTGGCAAGACCAAAGGGCTTAGTCTCAGTGCCTTGTCCAATTTCAAGAAAAGAGTATATCGTGATGCCGAGGAATTCCTCATGAGCAACAACCCTGCCATCTACGTTGAGGACGTGACCAACGAGGACGGCGTTAAGGAGAAACGTTTGCTCAATATTTTTGCTGGATTGGATATCTCTCAGAATGGGGAACTTACAATCCACTCATCGCCTCCGTTCCAGAAATACTATATTTCCAACGTCCTTGCTCACCCCGAATTGCAGGTCGGCATTGAATTCTATCTGTTGGCAAAAAGCCAGTACAGCGAGGGAGTATTGGAACTCATCTTGGCATGTATTGCTGACAGAAGGGCTGATAACCAGATAGAATCCTCCTTTGATATCAGCATCCCACTGGTCACCATGAGGGAAAAGGTTCCGACCAAGAACGATTCTGCTAAAACCAACACCTACATGAAACTGGTGGTAAAGAAGGCAGTTGAGGATATCAATGCAAATCCTGCGTCTCCCATACGGATTAACGATATCAATACAGTCAAAGGGCCAAGAGGGGTTATCCTCGATGTGGTCTTTTCTGTCGAATTCACAGAGGCCGTAAGGACTTCGCCTCCTTTTACAACATATGCAACTAGCGATTTTATTGATTCGGTAACAAAGTGTCCTTCGATGGATTATGTACTAGGACGTCTGGATGCTATGCATGTTTCTGAGGTTACAATCAACAAAGCTAAGAAAAAGCCGCTGCCGTTGGTGGCAGCTTGCCTGATGTATACCTTGTCCAAGGGAGGCAATCCAGCTCTGTTCAATACGGCTGTCAACAATTGGCGTGCAGAAAAGTCTATTCAGGAATATGCCAGCGATGTGCGTCTGTATCATCCTGAACTCATGGATGATGTAATAGCAAGCATCATTGGCTCTGGAGATCCGGTTCCAGTGCCTCTGGCCAAGACATTGGATTTCTCAGTGGAAGATGTTGAAGACGATGAAATAAGGCATATGGCTTTGTCTATACGGAGTAAGATACAACAGCGTGATATGCAAGAAGAGGCAGTTAGCTGATTGACAGATATATGTGAATTAGAAAACCCGGTAATCTAAATGAGAATGTGTGGCTGTTGGTATTGAGGTGATGGGAAATGCTTTTACACAAAGCTGGAATACCATAGCTTGAAAGCGTATGAGAAAATTGGCGCAGAAAAACCAGCCTCTGAAAAACAAATTTTTTCAGAGTTCAAGCACGCTTACGCCAGGCATTTACATGGATGACGGATATTATTGCGAATAACCGAATATACCACATCATGGAAGAGTGATGGTGCCCTTCTTCCAACAACCCGTC
>NZ_FNWN01000012.1:0-99946 GCF_900108415.1 Selenomonas sp. KH1T6 | reverse complement strand
CCGTACCTTTCCAGCTTCATCTCGCCGATGCCCTTGACCTCCAGCATTTCGTCAAGTGTCTTGGGCTGCACTGCGCACATATCTTTGAGGGTGGCATCGGAAAAGACCACGTAGGGAGGAACGTGCTCCCGGGTGGCGATTTCTTTGCGCAGGCGGCGCAGCTTGTCGAAGAGGCCGGAGTCGGCGGGAGTTTTTTCAGGCTCTGGCTTGGGCACGGCCTGAAAGACTTTTTCCTGTCCCTTGAGCACGGGATAGGCGGCGGGCTTCAGGGTCAGCACAGGGAATTTGCTCTCGGTGATGGCCAGATAGTCGGTGGCTACGAATCTTTGGATGAGCAGCTTGATATCTGCCAGCTTCCGTTCTTTCATCAGGCCGAAGGTGGAGAGCTGGTCAAAGCGCAGCTCGTGAACTTTCTTGTCCTGGGAACCTTTCAGTACCTGGGCCACCAGATTGAGGCCGAAGCGCTCCTTCATGCGGTAGACGCAGGAGAAGACTTTCTGGGCGTCGAGGGTCACATCGATTTTCTCCAGCCCTGCCTTGCAATTCCCGCAGTTGTCGCAGGTCACCTCGCCGCTTCTGTCCCCGAAGTAGCTGATGATGAAATGGCGCAGGCATTCGGGGGTATGGCAGTAGTCCACCATCTTTTGCAGGCACCCCAGGTTGTGGGCTTTGCGCTCCTCGTTTTCCGTGGAGATGTCGATGAGGTATTTCTGGGTCATGACATCCTGGGGGGAATAGAGCAGGATGCAGCTGCCCGGCTCTCCGTCCCGGCCGGCGCGGCCTGCCTCCTGATAGTAGGCCTCGATGTTCTTGGGCATATTGTAGTGGATGACAAAGCGCACATTGGACTTGTCGATGCCCATGCCAAAGGCATTGGTAGCCACGATGACCTGTACGTTGTCATAGAGGAAATCCTCCTGGGCCTCTGTGCGCTCCTTGTCGGAAAGGCCCGCGTGGTAGCGTCCCACGGCGAATTTCTTCTTGGCCAGATGCTCATAGAGCTTGTCCACTTCTTTGCGGGTGGCGGCGTAGATGACACCTGCTTCATCGCTGTGGGCCTTGAGGTATTTTTCGATGAATTTCTTCTTGTCTTCCCCCCGGCGCACCTCGAAGTACAGGTTGGGGCGGTCAAAGCCTGTTACGTGCACCTGGGGTGAGCGCAGGTGCAGGAGGTTTACGATGTCTTCCTTGACCTCCGGCGTAGCCGTGGCAGTAAAGGCGCTTACCAGGGGACGGCGGGGGAGGCTGGCGATGAAGGGGGCAATCTGCCGGTAACTGGGACGGAAGTCGTGGCCCCACTGGGAAAGGCAGTGGGCCTCGTCCACCGCCACCATGGAGATTTCCTGCTGCTCGATGATATATTGGAAGTAATCAGTATCCAGCCGTTCCGGGGCAACATACACCAGCTTGTACTGCCCCGCCGCAATGGCCTGCAGCCGCTGGGAGGATTCCCTGGCGGTGAGCTGGCTGTTGATGAAAGTAGCAGGCACCCCTTGCTCCTGGAGGGCGTCCACCTGATCCTTCATCAGGGAAATCAGGGGGGAGATGACCAAAGTCACCCCGGGGAAAACCAGAGCCGGCACCTGAAAGCAGATGGACTTGCCAGCTCCCGTGGGCATGATGGCCAGGGTATCTGCTCCCGACAGCAGGCTCTCCACCACCGGCCGCTGGGCCGGCCGGAAGTCCGGGTAGCCATAGTACTTGCGCAGCAGGGACTGGGCTTCGGCTATATATGGATTGTCCATGAAAACACCTATTTCTGTAAATTTGATTCGTAAATTATCAGTATTACCATTTTACCATAGATTGGAGGTGGTGGGGCTGATGACTGCAATGTGGTTAGATTCTGAACAAGTGGCCAAAGAATAGGGCCCTGAGCATGGGGGATGCTCAGGGCCTTGTTTTATCAGTTGCTGCCAGATGATGCTGCCAGGATTCAGGCTGTAGTGCCGTAACCGTTCATTACAACATCAACCTTGCCGGTGCGGGGGTGGAAGATTAGCCCGTGGATTGCCACGTCTGCAGGTATCAGGGGATTGAGGCGGATGAGCTCCACTGTGTCGATGACGTTCTGTTCCGGGTGGTGGAACTCGTCGGCCCATTCTGTAAGCTCCTTTTTTATCATGTGGATGGCTTCTTTGGATATGCCCCTCTCCAGCATGGTTTTGATAAGCCCCTCGGAGGTGGTGTTGGCCATGCCGCATTCGTGATGGCCGATGACGAAGATTTCCTTCACTCCCAGTTCGTAGATGCAGACCAGCAGGCTCCTGATGGTGCCGTCAAAGACGCCGGTGATGCCGTTGCCTGCGGTCTTGATGACCTTGGCTTCGCCCCGGCCGATGCCCAGGGCTGGTTCCAAAAAATTAACCAGCCTGGTGTCCATACAGGTGATGAGTGCCACCTGCTTCTGGGGCAGCTTGCTCTTCTTCAAATCCTCCAGCGTGTAGTCTGCCGGGGGATGGGCACAGAATTCGGCATTGGCATCAAGCATATCCTGAAGTTTGGACACAATGCATTCCTCCTTATTCGCTCCCATGTTTGGGCAATTTTGATATCGTGTTTTGGGTGGCATAACGCTGATTATATGTTGAACCTATTCTGCATGAATGCAGAGGTTTCCTTTCATTAAGTGAAAAGTTGTGAAAAAACATAGCCTCCCCGGATAGGGGAGGCTGCTATCAGTGGCCCAGGGTCATCTCAACTTTCTGAACTGCCGCTGCCCTTTCCCGCATGGCGGCGGAGGTGAGGCGTTGCCAGATGTGGTGGACTTTTTCTGTGTATTCTTTTGGAGAAATGTGGTTTTCTTTCTGTTTTTCTATGTAAGTCTTGATGGTGCTGCGGAACTGCTCATTCAGCTGCACCTGCCTGAGGGACAGCAGCACTTGCAGGTTGCTGTCCACCAGATAGAGATGCAGGGTCTTGTCCTGCAGGATCTCTTCTGTGGGCCATTCCTCCGGCTTCAACAGCGGGAGCCCCAAGGGGGCGTCTCCCCAGCCTTCCTTGAAGATGCCGTCTATCTGGTACAGGAAGAACAGCACACCGTCCTCTTCATAAAGGGCCAGCTCCATCTTCCCTGTGCGGAAAGCCTCCCAGGCAATGACGTCCGTGCGGGAGAGCTTCAGGATAAACATGAGCCCGTTCACATCGGCCTGGAAAAGCCCCCCGTCCCCCTGCTCTCTGATGGGCAGGGGAAATTTTTGTCCCACTTCAAAGTTGGTATAGTCCATAGCGTTTTGCTCCTTTGCTTCCTTATGTATATATCTGTATATATCATACCATGTTCTGCATGATTTGCCATGGGGAGAAAGGAAAGGTGGGGCCTATTGAGCTTTTCTGTAGCTGCTGGGGGAAAGGCCGTATCTTTTCTTGAACATGCGCATGAAGTTTTCAGGATTTTCGTAGCCCACGGCTTCGCTGATTTGTCGGACGCTCATGCGGGTGTCCTTGAGCAGGCGGGCGGCTCGCTCGAAGCGTATCCGCAGCACCAGGTCTTTGAAGTTCGAGCCTGTCCATTTCTTGATGAGGCGGCAGGTGTAGGGCAGGGAGTAGCCCAGATGGGTTGCCACCTTTTCCAGAGTCACGTCCGTGAGATTGTTCATGATATAGTGCAGGAATTCTGCCGCTTCCTCACTGCCCTCCAGGGTGGCGGGGCTTTTGGCGTCATGGGCAAAGTCCCTCATCAGGCGGGTCAGCAGGATGGTCACCAGGCCGCTTATTATGCGGTCGCTGTAGCGGTCATTGCGTTCCTGCTCGGCGTACATTTCCAGCACAGCGCGGGGAAAGCCGCTTTCTCCTGTGCGGAAGAGCAGGTAGCCGGGGTGCTCCTTCTGATAGAGGCTGCCCCGCAGGAAGTCTGCCACCGCGCCATCGTCGCGCAGAAGGGGGAAGAAGCTGTCAGCGATGGTCTTGCGCCGCAGCAGGAGGTTCAGCACCAGACTGTCCTCGTCCATGACGGAGAGGCTGTGCACTAGGGCGGGGGAGACCAGGCAGAAGTCGCCAGCCTGAAGAGGCATGGTCTCCTGCCCTATCAGCTGTTGGGCCCGCCCCTCCACCACACAGATGATTTCAAAGAAGACGTGGTTGTGCCAGAAGGGAGGCGTGAAGCGGTTGTGCTTGGAGAGGAAGACGGCACGGCTTTCGGATTCGGCAAAGTATTCCGCGTCCACCAGCACCGTGCGGGCGGATTCGGGCAGGAGTTCCTGCAGTATCAGTTTCCTTTTGGCCAGTTCCGCAGGGTTCTGGGTTGTGAGGAAGTTCTCCAGCTGCCCGGAATGTTTGGCTTCCTGATACGATTTATAGAAGCATTCGTCCTCGTTCATCGCCATCAGCTGGCTGCGTACAATTTTGATGTTTTCCATCGCGTGTAGTCACCTCCCAGTGTTTATCCTTATTTTATCAGCATTGTCAAAAAAAGTCAGCGGTATTGATGAAGTTTAACCATTCTCGTATGTTCAGAAAACAGTTAATATAATCTATAGTTAAAGAAAAGTTAAGACTTCTGAAATTCTGGGAGGTAATATGATGGACGGTCTCAAGAAATCTGCCGCTTATCTCTGGCGGCAGCGCATTGGCTACGGCAGCGCCGATTTTGCATGCAATCTTATCTGGCAGATGATTTCCCTGTATCTCTTGTTCTTCTATACGGATATCATGCAGCTGAGCGCGACGGCCATTTCCCTGATGTTCGTGGTGACCCGTGTCATTGACGGGGTGACAGACCTGTTGGTGGGTTACGCTATAGACCACACCCACACCCGCTGGGGGCAGTCCCGGCCCTATTTTCTCTTCGGGGCCATTCCCTTTGCCCTCTTTGCCGTGCTGGCCTTCACTGTGCCGGAGATTTCCGAGGAAGGCAGACTCATCTACGCCTTTGTTACCTATGTTGGCCTGTCCTTTATGTATACTATCGTCAATATCCCCCTGGCTTCGGTGCTGCCCAGCCTCACCGGCGATGCCCATGAGCGTACCAACCTTTCTACCAGTCGCAAGTTCTTCGGCTTTCTGGGAGCCAGCATTGTCAGCGCCTGCTCTTTGTGGCTTGTGGCTTACTTCGGCCAGGGTAATGAGGCCGCAGGCTACCACGATGTGATGCTGCTCTTCGGCGTCATTGGCTGCCTGATTTTCTTCTTCACCTTCGCTTCTATCCGCGAGGATGTGCCTGTGGCGGCACCTCAGAAGGTTTCCCTGAAGGAAACCCTGCGCTCTTTGGGACAGAATCGTCCCTGGAAGATTTTCGCCGTGAACATTCTCTTCATGTGGACTGGTTTCTTTATCCAGGCCAGCGCCTTGATTTATTACTTCAAATACTATGTGGGCAGCACGGCTATGGCCGGAGTGGTGGCCAGCATCATGTCTATCGTGCCTATGCTGGTGAATTTCCTGGTGCCCTATCTTTCCAAGAAGCTGGGCAAGTGCCGTCTTTTCCTCGCTTCAGCTGCTGTGCAGTTGCTGGGGCTGGCTGTCCTCTGGGCAGGAGGCGTGCAGGAAACTGTCATCATAATCGGTGCCGTGATTATGGCGGCTGGCTATGGGGCCAAGGAAAGCATCTATTTCTCCATTCAGGCTGACCCTGTGGATTACGGTGAGTGGAAGACCGGCATCAACACCGCCGGCACACTGTCTTCGGTCAATGGCTTTTTGGGCAAATGTGCCCAGGCTGCCGCTGGCGGCCTGGCTGGTCTGCTTTTCGCCGTCAGTGGTTACGATGGCGGGGCCGCTATGCAGAGCAGTGCGGCTATCACGGCCATCGAGGCCATGTATGTCTACATTCCCGCTCTGCTGCTGGTAGCTTCCATGCTGACCATGCGGCTCTACAAGCTTGATGAGGACTACCCGCGCATCAAGGCGGAGCTGGACGAGAGAAGGGCGCAGGCTGCTGCCGAAGCCAAGCTGGACGTGGTTATGGAGAAGGGCTGAAATATGGCACAGACAAATTCCCTCAGGGACTTTCAGATGACAGTCCATTCTGAATTTATCAAGATTGCGGAGGAACTGAAGCCGGTTCTCTATAGCCGGGAACTTAGCCCGGAAGCTGCCCGTTTGAACGGGGAAAGCCTCGCAGATTTCCGAGGGCAGTCTTTGGGGCAGGGTGACGCTCTCCTGCTGGACTTTGGCTGCCATGTCACGGGCTATGTGTCCTTTGACTTCGCCAGCCAGGGCAGTCCTCCGGACGCGCCGGCCCTGTTGGAAATCAAGCTGGGGGAGAGCCAGGCTGAGCTCTTGCAGAGCGTAGACAGCTATCGTGGTAATCTCACCGCCAGCTGGCTGCAGGAGGAGCGCACGCATATTGATGATTTCCCCTCCCGCTTAGGCCTGCCCCGGCGCTATGCCTTCCGCTATGTGCAGATAAGGGTGCTGGCCATTTCGCCAAAATACCGGCTGACGGTGGAGGGCTCTTCCGTCCGGGCAGTCAGCGCGGCGGATTTTGCCACGGTTCTGCCTTTGCAGGTGCAGGATGAAGAGCTGAAACGCCTTGATGAAGCGGGGCTTCTGACCCTGCATGAGTGCATGCAGGAGGTTTTCGAGGACGGCCCCAAGCGGGATAGGCGCATGTGGCTGGGAGACCTCTACCTTCAGGCCAAGACAAACTACGCTGCCTTCCGCCAGACGGAGCTGGTGAAGCGCTGCCTGTACCTCTTCGCAGGCCTGCGGCAGAATGAGGGCCGCATTGGCGCCACCCTTTTTATAAAGCCAAAATTGCAGGTTGATGATATCTTCCTCTTTGACTATGCCCTGCATTTCGTCAACACCCTGCACGAATACTATGAAGAGACAGGTGATAGGGCGACCCTTGCAGAGCTCTATCCCGTAGCCCTGCGGCAGATAGAAATTGCTGTCCGGAGGATGGACGATGGGGGGCTGGTGCAGGACGAGGACAGCTGGTGGTGCTTCGTGGATTGGGGCGAGGGTCTGAACAAGCAGGCCAGTGCCCAGGGCATCTTTATCGTGGCCTTGAGGAAAATGCTGAATCTGGCGGAAGTTTTGGACGAAACTTCTGATGAAGGAAAACTCAAAGCACTGCTGGAGCAAGCTGCCAATGGTATGGCCAGACTATACGATAAGGAGCAGGGCCTCTTTGTAAGCGGCGCAGAAAGGCAGGTCTCCTGGCACTCCCAGATTTGGGCGGTCCTGGCAGGCCTCCTGCCGGAGGATCTGGCAAGAAAACTTCTGGAGCGTCTACCGGAGCTTCCCCATGCTCCCCAGACTCCCTTCATGCACCACTTCTATGTGGAGGCCCTGCTGAAGGCGGGGTTGCGGCAGGAGGCCCTTTCCCATCTGAAGCATTACTGGGGGGCCATGCTGGCAGATGGCAGTGATACCTATGGCGAGGTTTTCAATCCCCAAAATCCCCATTATTCCCCTTATGATGACAAGGCTATAGAAAGCCGCTGCCATGCCTGGAGTTGCACGCCTTCCTACTTTATCCGCCGTTACTTTGCGGATTGACCTGTTTTCCCTCTGCTCTTGTCAGGCAGGGGGATTTTTCTTTTGGGGCAGGGAAGAATGTGGTAGTTTCACAGATAAAACCACAAAAACATAAAAAATAAAAGAAAAAATAACAGTTTTGCTATTGCTTTTTCTGTTATTGTGTTGTATTATAATCCTGTAAGGCAAAACAAACCAAAACAAAACCAAACAAAGTAACAATTTTAAGGGAGTTGGTTCCATGGCTGAGAGGAAGTATTATCTGGCCATAGATATAGGAGCCTCCTCCGGGCGGCATATCCTGGGCTGGCTGGAGAATGGCAAGATACGCATCGAGGAACTTTACCGCTTTGAGAACAAGCTGGTGAAGCAGAACGGGCACCTTTGCTGGGATCTTGAGCACCTGTTCCACGAGGTGGTAGAGGGGCTCAAGAAGTGCAAAGAGCTGGAGAGGATTCCAGCCAGCATCGGCATAGATACCTGGGGCGTGGATTTCGTTCTGCTGGATAAAGCGGGGCAGGTGCTGGGGGACACGGTGGCTTACCGTGACAGCAGGACCCAGGGCATGGATGAGGTGCTGGGCAAGGTTCTTTCGGAAGAAGAACTCTACAGCCGCAACGGCATCCAGAAGCAGCTGTTCAATTCCATCTATCAACTGCTGGCCATCAGGCGGGAACACCCCGAGCATTTAAGTTCTGCAGAGAATTTTCTGATGATTCCAGAGTTCCTGAACTATCTGCTGACTGGGGTCATGAAGAACGAATACACCAACGCCACCACGGGGCAGCTGGTGAATGCGAAAACCCAGGACTGGGATTTCGAGCTGATGGAGAAATTGGGTATTCCCACGAAAATCTTCGGGCCGCTGCATATGCCCAAGACGGTGGTGGGCAATTTCAAGGAAGAAATCGTGAAGGAAGTAGGCTTCACGGCGGAGGTGGTGCTGCCTGCCACCCATGATACGGGGTCGGCGGTGATGGCGGTGCCCACTTCTTCGGAAAGCGCCATTTATCTTAGCTCAGGTACGTGGTCATTGATGGGCATCGAACGGATGATTCCCGACTGCACGGAAAAGGCCAGAGCCTATAACTTCACCAATGAGGGGGGCTATCATCACCGCTACCGCTTCCTGAAGAATATCATGGGCATGTGGATGATGCAGTCTTTGCGGAAGGAGTTCCGGCATAAGTACAGTTTCGAGGAGCTTTATCAGCTGGCCTATATAGCCAGGTATTTCACCTCGGTGGTGAATGTGAATGACCCCATGTTCCTGGCCCCGGACAGCATGGTGGAGGCTATTAAAGAATATTGCCGCCAGCATGGGCAGGAAGTGCCGGAGACAGAGGGAGAGCTACTCTACTGCGTGTATATGAGTTTGGCCAGGTGTTATGCTCAGACTGTGGCGGAGATTGAGGAGGTCACGGGGAAGAGGTATGACACCATCCACGTTGTGGGGGGAGGATGTCAGGATCGGTTCCTGAATGCGCTGTTGGTTACGGAGACTGGCAAACGGGTGTTTGCCGGGCCGGTTGAGGGGACGGCGCTGGGGAATTTGATGGCGCAGATGCTGAAGGATGAGGTGTTCGCTGATTTGAGCGAGGCACGCAAAGTTGTTGCGAGGTCTTTCGACGTTAGCGAAGTTGAGGGAAAGTTGGTTTTCTAAATTTACTGCCGTCTGTTCATTTTCTTTGGCGCAAAGAAAACGAACCAAAAGAAAACGCGGACTGAAATCACATCGTGTGATTTCCGCGTCCGCGGGGCCCATCCATGGGCCCTGGGGTTCGGGAGTTCGGCCTCGTTGCCTTGTGGCAACATCGGGGTGACGGAGTGAAGGTTGAGTAGCTTTGGGTTGGTACTGATTTTATTGGTAGCTAATGATAGGAGAGGTCTTACCTGCCCCGTGAAACGGGGAAGGGGGACCACCGAAGGTGGTGGAAGGGGCGAAGGCAACGTAGCGGCTTCGATTCCCCCTTCCACCGGCTTCGCCGGTCCCCCTCCAGGGAGCCCACCGGGCTCCCGCGCTTAAGCGCCCCCCGCAAGCGGTGGAGGTAAGGTTTGCTAGAAACGTAGCTCTCCTAAATGAAATATACGGAGGTTTTGAATATGTCTCGATTTGAAGAAGCTGTGAAGAAATATGCCGTGCTTGGCATCAGCGTGGAGAAGGCTCTTGAGAAGCTGAAGAACGTCAGCATTTCCCTGCATTGCTGGCAGGGGGATGATGTGCGGGGGTTCGATACTGATCCCAATAAGCCACTGACCGGGGGGATCCAGACTACCGGCAACTATCCAGGTCGTGCCCGGAATCCTGAGGAGTTGATGGCGGATATTGACAAGGTCATCTCCCTTGTGCCTGGCAAGCCTAAGATGAATCTTCATGCCAGCTATGCCATCTTTGAGAAGGGCGAGTGGGTGGACAGGGACAAGCTGGAGCCGAGGCATTTTGCCAAGTGGGTTCAGTTCTGCAAGGAGCGGGGGCTGGGATGCGATTTCAATCCTACTTTCTTCTCCCATCCCAAGTGCGATCCCCTGACTCTTTCTTCTCCTAACGAGGAAACCCGGAAGTTTTGGATTGACCATGGCAAGGCTTCTATTCGTATCAGTTCTTATCTGGCGGAGGAATTGGGGCAGCCTTGTGTCATGAATATCTGGACGGGGGACGGCTTCAAGGATATTCCCGGCGACCGTCTGGGGCCTCGCAAGCGTTATCGGGAGAGCATTGATGCCATTCTGGCTGAGCCTTTTGATTTCGCCCAGGTGAAGCCCTGTGTGGAGAGCAAGGTCTTTGGCATCGGGGTGGAATCCTACACCGCTGGCAGCGCTGAGTTCTCATTGGCTTATGCGGCTATGAACAAGGATAAGTGCATTCCCCTCATGGATAACGGCCACTATCATCCCACGGAAGTGGTCAGCGACAAGATTCCCGCCATGCTGGCCTTCTTTGATGAAATCGCCCTGCATGTGACCCGTCCGGTGCGCTGGGACAGCGACCATGTGGTGCTCTTTGATGATGAGACCAAAGAGATTGCCAAGGAAATCGTCCGTTGTGGCGGCCTTGAGGGCAGCGTGAAGATGGCCCTTGATTACTTTGACGCTTCCATCAACCGCATTTCCGCCTGGACGGTGGGCTACCGCAACTTCCAGAAGGCCCTGCTCTTTGCCCTGCTGCAGCCGGTGGAGGAACTGAAAGCCCTGCAGGACAAGGGGAATCTCACCAAGCTTATGGTGGTGCAGGAAGAATTGAAGACCATGCCCTTTGCAGATGTATGGGATGAGTTCTGCCGTGTGAATGGCGCACCCTTGGACGGTGAATGGTTCAGGGAAGTTGAGAAGTATGAAGAGGAAGTTCTTTTGAAGAGAAACTAAGGATAGAGGAGTCTTACCAATGGAAATCAAGAAGGCAAAATTCATGGAGGGCTTTATCCGTCTGACGGCGGATGCCTTCAAAAAAGGCTGGCATGAGCGCAACGGCGGCAATCTCACTTACCGGGTGAAGGCCGAGGAGGTGGAAGCTGTGAAGGACAGCCTCCACGAGGTGCAGGAATGGCTACCCATCGGCAATACGGTGCCGGGCCTGGCCGGGGAGTATTTCCTGGTGACGGGCAGCGGCAAGTATATGAGAAATGTGGAACTGGCCCCGGAGGAAAATGTTGCTCTCATTAAGATTGATGAAAAGGGCGAGAACTACGGCATTGTCTGGGGGCTGGTGAATGGGGGGCGTCCCACCAGTGAGCTGCCTACCCATCTTGCCAACCACGAACTGAAGAAGAAAATGACTGATGGGAAGAACCGTATCATCTACCATGCCCACCCCACCAACCTTATTGCCTTGACTTTCGTTCTGCCCCTGAATGACAAGGAATTCACCCGGGAACTTTGGGAAATGGCCACGGAAGACCCCGTGATTTTCCCCGAGGGGCTGGGAGTGGTGCCCTGGATGGTGCCCGGTGGCAAGGCTATTGCTGATGCCTCCACCAAGCTTATGGAGAAATATCGGGTGGTAGTTTGGGCACATCACGGGCTCTTTGTCTGCGGCGATGATTTCGATGAGGCCTTTGGGCTTATGGATACGGTGGAAAAGGCTGCGGAAATCTGTGTGAAGGTACGCTCCATGGGGGGCAAGAAGCAGACCATCACTAAGGAAAATTTCCTTGATTTGGCCAAGGATTTCAACATAAATCTCAATACTTCCCTGTTGGATTAAAGTGGTGGAGTTATGGCCTCAGGCCATAGCTTGCTGCTGAAATTATCTTAATATTTATTTCCTTAATATTTTTTAAGCGAAAGGAAGGGTATGTGTGTTTAACGTGGAGCTTGACTACAACATGTCTGCCTGGAAGAAAACCCTCATCGCCGGACTTATCAGTTATATCGATGCTGGTTCCATTGTGGCAGGAGCTTCGGGACTTTCCATGTGGGAGGAGTATCTGGGCATGAGTAGTGTGCAGATGGGGCTTTTGGCAGCCCTTTCCTCCAATACTGGTGGTGCTGCTCTTGGTGCCCTGATTGGCGGCAAGATTTGCGACAAGTATGGCCGTAAGTTCGTTTATAACTGGGCCCTGCTCATTTACATGATTGGTGTAGCTATCATCTGTCTGGCTACCAACTATCCCATGTTCCTGTTGGGGTATGTGATTGTGGGCCTCATGGTAGGTGCTGATGTGGTGGCCTCCTGGACTTTCATTGCAGAAGAGGCACCATCGCGGAATAGAGCGAAACACTGCGGCTCGGCCCAGATTGCGTGGATGCTTGGCCCTGTTGTAGTGTTTGCCGCATCTATCCCCATGAATGAGATGTTTGGGCTGCTTGGCAACCGCATCATCTTTGCCCACCTGATTGTGGTGGCTGCCTGGATTTGGTATCAGCGTCTCAAGATGCCTGAGTCCACTGAGTGGGCAGCAGCCAAGAAGCAGGAAGAAGAAATGGCTGCCAAGGGCATCCAGCAGAAGAAGGTTCGCTATGCTGACCTCCTTCGTGGCACCAGCCTTAAGACCGTAGCTATGTGCGTATGCGTCTATGCTTTCTGGAATCTGGCTGCCAGCACCAACGGTTTCTTTATGCCCTACGTCTACGAGCATGTAGGTAATCTCAGCAACTCCATGGCTTTGGGCATGACGGCCTTGAATTTCATCGTCTGCATTCTTACCACCCTGATTTTCATGTATACTGCTGACCGTTTCAACCGCCGGAAGGTTTACGCCGTATTCTCCGGCCTGGGTGTTATTAGCTGGTTTGTCTGGGGACTTCCTGCAGAAATGCTTCAGACCTGGATGCTCTTCTTCTTCACCATTGTTTGGGGCTTCTCCATGCAGCAGCAGTTCTATCAGCTCTGGAGTTCCGAGCTCTTCCCTGTGCGTTATCGTGCCACAGCTCAGGGCTTTACCTTCTTCGTCACCCGTTTTGCCGCAGCTATTTGGGGCTTTGCAGTACCCCTTATTATGGAGGCTCTTGGCTTCCAGGTGGCAGCCTTCCTGATGATTGGTTTCTGCGTCGTGAGTTGGCTGGCAGGCACCTTCTGGGGCGGCGATGACCGGGGCAAGACTCTGGATGAAATCACTCGTGACCGCTATGGTGACGAGATTGACGAAAATGGCTGGCTGGTGGCAGATGCAAGTCAGGCCCAGGCCGTGGCCCAGAAGCAGGGGTGAAGGATATGGAACGCTTTGCCTGGAAGGCAACCGTTAAGGAGGGCATGCTCTCCGAATATAAGAAACGCCACGACAACATTTGGCCGGAATTGAAGCAGGTGCTGAAGGAAGCTGGCATCAGCAACTACACCATCTGGAATACAGGACATGACCTCTTCGGCTACTTCGAGTGCGAAAAGGGCGTGAAATATGCTGAGGATTACCAGGCGGCCAGTGCCGTGGTGGACAAATGGAACGAATACATGAAGGATGTCATGGTGATGGAAATGGACCCGGAAACCGGTGCCCAGCCTAAGCTGCAGCAGGTATTCTTCCTTGAATAGTACTTGAACAACAAACTCCCGAGCCGTTGACAGGCCCGGGAGTTTGTTGTACCTTATTACAAGGTGCTGTGTAGCGGTTAATAAATGCCCTCAGAAATGGGGTGCAAGCCTATGAATGAGTTAGTCATAGTATTACTTCTCATTTTGCTCATTCTCATACAGGCAAAGAAATAAACCGCTCCCTAGTTTGGCGACTGAAGCGGTTTAATCCGAAGTATTAAGCTGTGAGGGCAACCGCTGGGCGGCACCTCTTTCGTATATTATAACGCTGATGATTTGTATTTGTCAAAGACAAAATATTTAGTAAACAAGCTTAACTTGCTGCTGGGCGAGATTATCTCCCCAATTATCTGCAGGTTCTTTGTCTGTCACGATGGTGTCGATATCCCTGAGCTCGCAGGTTTTGACGAAGGCTGTCTTGTCGAACTTGGAGCTGTCGGCCAGCAGCAGGGCTTTGCGGCTTTGCTGAAGCATGACCTGCTTTACAGCGGACTCTTCCTCGTTGGACTCTGTGACGCCGTGGGCTCTGTCCAGGCCCTTGCAGCTGATGAGAACCACGTCGGCGTAGTAGCCCATAAGGGCCTTGATGGCACCGGCGCCGGTGAGGGCCATGGAGTTTGACCTGAGAGTACCGCCTGTGGAGATGATGCGGAAGTTTGAGGCGGAGAAGTCGTAGGCCAGGCGTATGGAGTTGGTGATGATGGTGATGTTCTGCCGCCCCTTGAGACGGTGCAGCAGGCTCAGGCAGGTGGTGGAGGAGTCCACCATGATGGTGTCGCCGTCGTTGATGAGGCTCTGGGCCTTGTCTGCGATGTATTCTTTTCCTGCGCTGTTGATGGTGCTGCGCTTGAGGAAGGAAAGGTCCTCCCCTGTCTGCTCGGAGAGGATGGCCCCGCCGTAGCTGCGGCGCAGGATATTTTCTCCCTCCAACTTCTCCAGATCCCGGCGCACCGTTTCCTCTGTCACCTTGAATAGCTGGCTCAGCTCGGAGACATAGACCTTCTTGTCCTGCTTGATCTTATCCACAATACGCTGCCGTCTTTCGATTCCCAGCATAGTATCACTCCCTCTTTGTTTATACCTATATTTTATCAAAACAAAGAGGGGCGGGCAAGAAAACAAAAGAAAAACGACATAAAACGGCTTTTATGGCAATGCTAGTGGCTTCATTATTCTTCGCTGCACCGTCTTACGGCGCTGGCGATACCTTCCATGTAGAGGGGGATGTTGTCCCTCAGCTTGTCCAGGGTTCCCGGATGGGGAGCGGCTATGTACTTGAAGCCGTTGTGCTCGTAGATGTTGAAGTAGTAGCCGTAGGACTTGCGGTGGGAGAGCCCCAGCAGCGGCAGCACATTCATGTAGACCCCCTGTCCCAGCATCAGTACTCCTACAGGTTTGAAGGTTTCTATTTCTGCCAGCAGGTGCTGGAAGCAGTTTTCAAGCTCATAGCGGCTGGGTTTTCGGGGCCTGCCGCTGGAGAGGGGCGGGCACTTCAGAAGGTAGGCGCCGTAAAAGCTATAGCCAAAGCGGGCCAGGTCTTTCAGGGCTGGCTCCAGCATGGGGCCGGCGGGAAAGCAGCGGTCAAATTCCGGCGGGGCATTGCGCTCCTCCGGCGGCAGTAGCGGTGCGGTGTAGTCCACGCAGATGATGACTTTATCCCCTTCGGCGGCCTCATCTATCACCGGAAGCTGGTGCCTTCTTATTTCACAGTTATGGCATGCTCTTATCTTATCCCCTAAGGTCACGAAGAATCCCTCCCCTGATGTACTGACTTTAGTATAGCATTTTCAGCGCCACAAGGCTAATAAGAAGGAACTTTGGCAGAGGCAAAGAATTAAGAATATGGTAAAGACGGATTCACAGAAAGGCAGATGGGGTGCGTGACAGCAGAGGAAGCAAAGATCTTACTGACGGGGCAGGGGCTGAGGCCGGGACTTTTGCGTGAGGCGGAATCTTTCAGGGAGAAATACCCCTGGCAGGGCACGCGGAAGGTGGCTGTGCCCCGCTATCCTTATTTTGGCAAAGAGATTTTGGAGCAGGCTCTGGCAGCGCTGCTGGCTGGGGCGAACCTGCTGCTGGTGGGGCCAAAGGCGGCAGGGAAGAATATATTGGCAGAGAGTCTGGCCCTGCTTCTGGGGCGGCCTGCCTGGAATGTTTCCTTCCACATTGATGTTGACGCTTCCTATCTTATTGGCATGGATACCTTCAAGGGAGGAGAGGTGCAGTTCCGCCCCGGGCCGGTGCATGAGTGTGCTTCTTTAGGAGGCGTGTGCATCCTGGATGAAATCAATATGGCCCGCAATGAGGCACTGGCGGTGCTCCACTCTCTGCTGGACCATCGGCGGCTGCTGGAAGTGCCGGGGTATGAGCAGCTGCGCCTGCATCCGGCGGCCTGCTTCATTGCCACTATGAACTACGGGTACGCGGGGACGCGGGAACTCAATGAGGCGCTTTTGTCCCGCTTTGTGGTGCTACATTTGCCGGTGCCGGGGGAGGAAGAACTCATGGCGCTGCTTTCCTATGAGTTCCCTGACCTGCGTCAGGAGGCAGGGCATATGCTGGCGGCGCTTTTCATGGATATCCGCAAGAAGTACGAGGAAAAGGAAATCTCAGGCCGGGCGCTGGATTTGCGAGGGCTGCTGGAATCTGTGCGGCTTATCCGCTTGGGCTTAACCGTTAAGGAAGCGCTGGCCATGGGGCTGATGAATAAGTGCTTCGATGTGCAGGAGAGGACATTGGTGGAGGACCTTTTGGCTTTGCGGGTGCCAGAGGCTTGGGGGCAAAAGGAGTTTTTTCCATGCTAAGGCGTTCGATTCGTCATAAACGGGCCCTCAATATGGTCTGGTCGGCGGCGGGCAGTTATGGCTTTCGGCCGGAGTTCCTGGCCTTTCAGCAGAGCGGGGAGCCTGACCTTTATCTCAACTCTATTGTGGGCTTTGTGCACAGGCATTATGAGGTGGAAAGGCTCTCTGGTTATTTTCGTGAATTGAATCATTCCCTGCTGGGTGAACTTTTCACAGAGCTTTTCTGGCTGGGGCTGGAGGAGGCGGCCTTTCAAAGGGAACAGCCTCACCGCCCTGTGCTGAAAGATTTGCGCCGCCGTCATGCGGAGACTTTTCTGGCAGAGGACACTGACCTTGCCATGCAGCAGCTGATGATGCGGCAGGAGCTGGCCCATACCCTGAAGTGCATCCGCTGCCGGGAAATCCTGGGGGAGAAGGTGCGGATACTGAATCCCTGGGACAAGCGGCTTTACGAGGCCTTGCGGTTTACGGGAGAAATGGATACCGGGGCAGTCATCTCCGCCATGGAGGGCATCATTGAAAGGTTCTTCCGCTTCCATTGGGAAAGCCCGGGCAGGAGGGTGCTGCATTTCGGACTGAATCCCAGGCTGCGGGCCTTGCTGGGGAAAGTCCTGCCCCATGCCCACCAGTGGGGCCAGGGGAACGGTTCCTTCATGGAGCTGGCGGGAGCAGAAGCAGGACCAAGGAAAATCCCCCTGCCTGGGCTGCAGGGCCATAGGCTGGGGGATGAGGAACTGGCGGAGCGTTTTGGTGCGCCCCTCTGGGGCAGGGAGAGACAGAGGGAGCTGGAGGCTTTTTACTGCCGCGGCCCCCATGCCAGAGTCAGGCTTTGGCTCACGGCAGAGCGTGGGCAGCTGCGGCAGGAGAATCTGGACTTCTTGGCAAAGCAGCAGGCAAGATATCGCACGGAACTGAGGGACCTTGCTCATCGTCTGAAAAACAGCCTGCTGGTACACCGCCAGCCTATGGAGCTGCCGTCAAGAAGAGGCAGGCTTTCTCCGGGCCGTATCTGGCGGGGGCTTTACCTGCGGGATGAGCGGGTGTTCTCTGCCATGGAGCCTGCCCATTATGGAGAATTTTCCCTGCTACTCCTGCTGGATGCCTCAGCCTCCAGAGAAAGCCGTCAGGCCGTCATTGCCAGCCAGGCCTGCCTCATTGCCGAAGCCATGGGACAGGCGGGGATTCCCCTTGGGGCGGCTTCTTTTTTCAGCGAAGGAGGCTGCACGGTGCTCAGGCAGTTGAAGACTTTTACGGAGACTTCAGCGGAAGGGATATTTTCCTACGAGGCAAGGGGCTGGAACCGGGACGGGCTGGCCCTGAGGGCCGTACCGGAACTGTTTCACGGGGCCAGGGGGCGGAAAATCCTCCTGATTCTCACCGACGCCAATCCAAGCGACGAGGCAGGGCTTCCTGCCCATGGTCTTGGTCCTGCTCATATTTATGGCGGGCAGGAGGCCATGGAGGATACCGCGAATTCAGTCAAGGAACTGAGGAAGCAGGGCATCAAGGTGCTGGCCTTGGTCAACAGCGTCTTTGCAGAGGAAATTGCCGAGGACTTTGCCAGGAAGATTTATGGGGAGAACTATATAAGGCTGCAGGATTTGTCCCAACTGGCGCAGAAGGTCGGGGATCTGCTGGCGGCTGAGATTGAAGAATATTGACACGGCACATAAGTTTGGTATATTGATATGAGAGTTGTTCAGCGGTTCATAGTTTGTAAGGGGGAGCGAAAATGAGATATTTGATCATCGGCGCAGGCGGTACTGGCGGTGCTCTGGCAGGATTTTTGGCGCGGGCAGGGCAGGAGGTCGCTCTGATTGCCCGGGGCAGCCATTTGGCAGCTATACAGAAGGAGGGCCTCACTGTAGATTTGCCTGAGGAGAGCTTCACGGTGAAAGTCCCCGCCTATGATATGCCTGGCTACCTGCAGGCAGGCGCTGAGACCCCGGATATTGTCTTTGTCTGCCTCAAGGGCTATTCCATGTCAGAGGCTGCGCCCTTCCTGCAGCAGGCGGCAGGAAGCCATACCCTCATCATCCCCATCCTGAATATCTACGGCACCGGCGGCAGGCTGCAGGAGGAGCTGCCGGAGAAAATCGTCACTGACGGCTGCATCTACATCTTCAGCCAGAAGGGGGAGCCGGGCCATATCAAGATGGGGGGCAATCTCTTCCGGGTGGTCTACGGCCTGCGCCGGGGCACATCTGAGTCGGTTTCACAGCTGGCAGAACCTGTTCTGGACAAGCTCACTGCAGAGCTGACGGAGGCGGGGGCTAAGGCTGCCCACTCCCACCAGATAGAGGCTGACTGCTTCCGCAAATTCACCCTCATTTCCCCTATGGCTTCTTTGGGAGCCGCCTACGGCACAAGAGGCGCCGACCTGCATGAGGGCGGTGCCTATCGGGAGAAATTCATCGCCTTGGTGAAAGAGCTCATGGCCATTGCCAAGGCGCAGGATATCAAACTGCCTGAGGATATGCTGGAAATAAACCTGAAGCTGGTGGATGATATGGTTGACGAAGCCACTTCCTCCATGCAGAGGGACGTAGAAGCAGGCAGGCCATCGGAAGTGGAGGGGCTTGCCTATGAGGTGGTCAGAATGGCCGCCAGAGCCGGTGTGAAAGTGCCGGTTTATGAAGAGATTGAGAAAGTGCTCCGGGACAAGGGGCTTTGATTTTCCGAAGGATGTGTGGCATGAATTTTCACCGTATGCGCTATCTGGGGGCCTTGTTTGTCACTTTCGTGGTCAGCCAGTCTGTTTTGCGCCTGGTCTTGTTTTTGAGCAGTTTTGACAGTGTTTCCCTAAGGGTGGGGGAGGTGGCAAAGACCTTCGCCCTGGGGCTGGGCTATGATGCCTGCTCAGCGCTCTTTTTTGTGCTGCCGCCAGCACTATTGCTGCTCATCCTGCCCACTTCCTGGCTGAACAGGAAATGGGGGCGGGGGCTGGTGCTGGGGGCGGGATTCCTGATGAATTTCCTGCTGGCCTTTTCCTCTGCTTCCCTGTTTTTCTTTTGGCAGGAATTTCACACGAATTTCAACTTCATTGCGGTGGATTACCTCATCTACACCACGGAAATGCTGGGCAACATAGTTGAAGCCTATCCCGTGGGGGTGATTATCCCGGTTCTCCTGCTGGCAGCGGGAGGGCTGGCCTGGTGGCAGGCCAAATACCTGCAGCCGCCCTTTCGGCAGAAGGAGCCCCGGCGGCTGGCGCTGGAAGGGCTGCTCATCCTGCTCATTCTGACTCTGGTCACTACGAACACCAGGGATGACTGGCGGGAAAAGGTCAGCCCAAATCAGTACAATATCGAATTATCCGGCAATGGGCCTTATGGTTTTGTGCACGCCTTTTTTGCCAATGAGCTGGACTATCATCAGTTCTATCCCGAAGAAGACCGCAGCCTGACACTGTTTCGCCTGCGGCAGCTGCTGGCGGCCCCCAATGCCGCTTATGTAGAGGAGGATGGCATAAGGCGCCGGGTGGAAAATGACAACGGATTGAGTATGAAAAAGCCCCATATCGTCTTCATCACCGTGGAGAGCCTGAGCTCTGACTACTGCGGGGTCTTTGGCGGCGCAACGTCCTATACCCCTCATCTTGATGAGCTGGCGGGGGAGTCCTTTATCTTTACCCGCATGTATGCCACGGGAACCCGTACCGTGCGGGGGCTGGAGGCTCTCAGCCTTGCGGTGCCCCCCACGCCGGGACAATCCATCCTGCGGCGGCCGGGGACGGAAAACCTCTCCACCCTGGGAGAGGCCCTGCGCCAGAACGGCTATGCCAGGGACTTTGTCTACGGCGGCTATGGCTATTTTGACAATATGAATGGCTTTTTCTCCGGCAATGGCTACACCATCCGGGACAGGGTGGATATACCACAGGAAGAGGTCATACAGGAAACCGCCTGGGGCGTGGCAGATGAAGTGCTTTTCACTCAGGTGATGAAGGCGCTGGACGAGCACGAGGCCAAGGGGGAACGGGCGCTGGAAATGGTCATGACCACCACCAATCACAGCCCTTACACCTTCCCCGAGGGGCGTGTGGATGCCCCGCAGGGGGTGCGGGAATCTGCCGTCCTCTATACGGACTGGGCCATCTGGGATTTCCTCCAGCGGGCCAGGGAGATGACCTGGTTTGACCATACGGTTTTCGTGATCGTGGCCGACCATCAGTCTCGGGCCGCCGGCAAGGCAGAGCTTCCCATCAGCCGCTACCACATTCCCTGCCTTATCTACGCCCCCGGTCTGATAGAGCCGGGGCAGACAGACCGACTTATCAGCCAGATGGACCTGGCGCCTACCCTGCTGGGGATGCTGGGGCTTTCCTATGAAGCCTCCTTTATGGGCCGTGATATCTTCCACAGCCCGGAGTCAGGGGACAGGGCCTTCATCAGCACCTATCAGAGCATGGGCTATGTGAAGGGGGACAAGCTGATTATCCTGAAGCCGGGGAAGCATTCGGAAACTTACGGGATAGAGGATTTTGAGCAAAGCCGCTACCGCACCCTGCCCCGGGATGAGGCGCTGGAACAGGAAGCCATCACCTGGTATCAGGGTGCCAGCGATTTATTTGCAGGGGGCAAGCTGAAAGGCGGAAAGTGAAGGAAGCCGGAATCTGGAGCGAAGCAGGAGGTTTCTGCCGTGACCTGCCGTGTTATGGCTTCGTCATTGAAGGAAAATACCCGCAGCTCATGATGTGATGCCGTTCCGCTTTCCATCAGGGCATCTACATAGAGAAAGCTGCGCCCGTCCGACAGACTTGCCAGGACAGGGCGAATATCCTTGGCAGGTTCGTCCTGATAGTGCAGGGGACCAAAGTTCAGATAGGGGCCGGAATCCGTTTGGTAAATGCCGACGGCGGCCCCTTTTCCATTGGTCAGGATAGTGCGCACCGGCAGGCCGGGCATCAGCTCAATAGCGTAGGAGGCAGGACCGCGGCGGTATTTTTCCTTGAAAAGCTCCGGGTATTCATCAAAGAGGATGGTAGCGCAGTAAATGCCAGCCCGCACAGGCCCCAGGCCCGGCGGATTGAAGTAGAAAGTGGCGCCCCGGGGCTCCAGGGTCCAGGTGCCCACTCCCTCATTGCCTTCGGCTGTGTAGGTGCCGCCGTGATGGGAGGTTATGAGCTTGTCACCCTCCTGCAGGCAGTGGAAGACAGCAGCCTCCAGATTATCCCCGAAGGGGGCGGCTGTGTAGTCCCGGCGCAATTGTGTTGCGATGGCAGAAGCCAGCCCTTCAGCATCGGTGAACACATCAGGCAGGGTGATATATTTGCCGCTCTCCGTATCGATATTTCGCCCGTAGACACTGTGCAGATCTCCAGCCAGTGAGGGCCCGCCTTCATGGATGAGATTGCGCTCCAAGAAACTCACCGCCACTGTATCCGCCCGGCGGATAAAGAGCTCCCGCTCCCGGAAGAATACCCCATCTACCGGCACTCCGTCGGCCAGCCGCTGCTCATGTATCTGGGCAGCTTTTTTTATGTAGTTAGTCATGCCGTAGTGGTGAGAGAGGGTCTGTTCAGAACTATGAGCATCCAGGCGCCCATAGAGCTTGCTGTAAGTACGTATATAGCTTCGCAGATTGAGAGAGGCATGGCTCAGGCAAATATCCAGTCCCCCCGTATCAATCCGGGGACCAACGCGCTCCACATGGCGCTCAAGCACCAAAGGCAGCACGCTCTCATCCGCATAAGCATCCGCCGCCTCAGCGCAGGGCAGGAGCAAGAGGAAAAGGAGAGCGAAGGATAGAATTGTATTGACAGGAAACATATCGTCACCTCCGTAGATGAAGAATGGGCTTTGCCCATATATTCGTGTCATTGCAACTTGTTTCCTGCCAGCAGTTCTGCTCAGTTTGCCTTCACTAAAGTTTGGTTGAGTAAAAACGCAGTGAGATAATACAAATATCTTTTTATTATGACCCTGTTTACTAATAAATTATTTAGATCATGCAGATTTTATGTTTTACGTTTTGTTTGCATATTTTACGTTTTGGGGGCCAATTTTACGTTTTGGGATAGAAATTTGCTGTTTGTGACGATAATTTTACGTTTTTGCTTTACGTTTTGTGTTTACACTTTTGCATGATAGTTAGTAGTTGTGCAGAAATAGCAAAGGCGGCCCGCCGTGGCCGCCTTTTTGTGGTTACATGGATTTGGGGAGTTCCGTCTCCTCCGGGTCGTCGAACCCCAGCAGCCAGGTAGCTGCGAAGCCGGCGGCGTAGCTGGCCACCAGGCCTAAGAGGTACACGGGGATGTTGTTCACCGTGGGGGCCAGGGGCAGGCCGGAGATGCCTATGGCGCCTGCGCCAACTGCGGCTCCGGCTTCGATGGCGCCTCCTACGGTGGCTCCCAGGCAGGCACCTAGGAAGGGCTTGCCCAAGGGGAGGGTCACGCCGTAGATGAGGGGTTCGCCTACGCCCATCATGCCTACTGGCAGGGCTGAGAGAATGGTTTTCTTGAGGAATTTGTTCTTGGTCTTGAAATAGATGGCGATGGCTGCCCCTACCTGGCCAGCCCCGGCCATGGCCAGTACGGGCAGGAGGATGGTGACACCGTATTGTTCCAGCAGGGCCACATGGATGGGGGTGAAGACCTGATGGACACCCATCATCACCATGGGCAGCCAGATGCCGGCCAGGATGGCTCCTACGGGGGCGCCTCCGTCTGTGATGGAGGCGGTGGCGGCCTGGCCGATGGCGGAGGCGATGGCGCCGCCGATGGGCTGGAATACAAGCACGGCGGCCAGCCCCGAAAGCAGCAGGGTCAGGCAGGGGGTGACGAAGAGGTCAAGCATTTCCGGCACCAGCTTGTGAAGCCGCTTCTCAATGAATACTGCTAAAGCTGCTATCAGTATCACGGAAATAATGCCGCCCCTGCCCGGCAGCAGTTCGTTGCCGAAAAGCTCGATGCCCTTGAGCCCCGGGTGGCTGACAAAGGCGGCCAGGGCACCGCCCAAAATGGGGGTGCCGCCGAAGACTTTGGCGGCCTGCCAGCCTACGAAGAGGTTCATGCCCCAGAAGATGGCGCCGCCCAGGGTTGCCAGGGTCTGCCAGAGGGGGGAGGCGGTGAGGCTGGGGTCAATCTTGGCGGCGATGGCCAGGATGCCTGTCAGGAGGCCGCAGCCGATGAAGGCGGGGATCAGGGGCAGGAAGATGCTGGCGATTTTCTTGAAGAAAGCCTTGACTGGGGTGTTGTTCTTCTGGCGTATTTCTTCATGGAGGGCTTTGCCGTCCCCGATGGCGGGACGGGAGGGCTCTTGTTTGATTTGCTCCAGCAGGGCATTGGTTACGGCCAGTGCTTTGCCCGGGCCAAGGATGACCTGGAGTTCCTGCTCCATGAGATTGGTGCCCAGGACGCCAGGGACACGTTTCATGGCCTCTTGGTCGGCGGCCTTTGTGTCTTTCAGCAGAAAGCGCAGGCGGGTCATGCAGTTGTAGGCGGATTCCACATTGGCGGGGCCGCCGGCCAGGTCGTAGAGGATTTTTGCTAGTTCTGAGTTGGATAGGTTTTTGTTCATAGGTATAGGTGAGTCCTTTCTGTAGCAAGCGATGCTAAGGCGTTCTAAGGCGTTCGGGGCAGGGGCATGGCAACGCTTCACTTGGAATTTTTCCATAGAATCTAAGCTCCCGCTGCACCGCCTGCGGCGGTTTGCGCTCGCTAAGATTTATGGAAAAATTCCACACGTTCCGCTTTTGCCATGCCCCTGTCCCTCACTTACGTTAGTTTGGTTAGAGGCTCTTGGCAAATTCTCTGCCGTATGCCCTGCACTCCTCAAGTTTCGTTTCGTCCGGCTGCCATGGGCAGCGCAGGCCCTCATTGACTAAGGCGAACCCGCTCTTTTCAAGATATTCGCTCAGCTGTTTCACAGCTTCGCCGCTCCAGCCGTAGCTGCCGAAGGCGGCGGCTTTTTTCTGCTTGAATTTCAGGCCCTTGATCATTTCCAGGATACCGGCGATGGAGTAGAGATAGCCGTTGTTCACGGTGGATGAGCCTATGAGGATGGCTTTTGACTTGAAAACCTCCGTGCAGATTTCTGTCTTGTCGTCTACGGCGGCGTTGTAGAGCTTCACGGTTGTTTCCGGGGCGGCTTCTTTGATGCCTTCGGCGATGCACTCGGCCATGCGGCGGGTGGCGTTCCACATGCTGTCGTAGATGAGGGTCACCTGGTTCTCCTGATAGGCGGCTGCCCATTTGGCATAGGCTTCCACAATCTGTGCGGGATTGTCCTTCCAGATTACCCCGTGGCTGGGGCA
This sequence comes from Selenomonas sp. KH1T6, assembly GCF_900108415.1. Lineage (NCBI taxonomy): Bacteria > Bacillati > Bacillota > Negativicutes > Selenomonadales > Selenomonadaceae > Selenomonas > Selenomonas sp. KH1T6. The sequence goes on along the minus strand of NZ_FNWN01000012.1, from coordinate 75,493 downwards.
GATGAGCTGCAGGGGCAGGTCCAGTTTCTGGATTTCTGCCAGCTTGCGGGCCACCATGGGGCTGAAGGGGTTGAGGATATTGGCGTAGTATTTTACAGCTTCTGCCCAAAGCTCTCCCTGGTCGGCCGCATCGTTATACAGGCTCTCAGTGGCATAGTGCTGGCCGAAGCCGTCGTTGCTGAAGAGGATGTTTTCACCGGTGAGATAGGTGAACATGGTGTCGGGCCAGTGGAGCATGGGTGCCTCTATAAAGATAAGCTCGGCAGCCCCCAGGCTCAGCCTGTCACCGGTCTTGACGTTGACGAAGTTCCAGTCTGCGTGGTAATGGCCCCGGATGATTTCCTCACCCTTCCTGGTGCAGTAGATGGGGGTATCGGGGATCTCCCGCATGAGAGCGGGCAGGGCGCCGCTGTGGTCTATCTCGTTATGGTTCATTATTATATAGTCGATAGAGGAAAGGTCAACCTCACGCTTGAGGTTTGCCACGAATTCCTCGTCAAAGGGTTTCCAGACGGTATCTATGAGGGCGGTCTTTTCGTCCCTTATTAAATAGGAATTGTAAGAGGAACCTTTGCGGGTGGTGAATTCGTGTCCGTGGAACTCTTCCAGTTCCCAGTCAATCTTGCCAACCCAGGTGACTTTATCGGTAATCTTGCGTGCCATATCTATTCCTCCTGACTGTAAATTATTGTGTTTATTTTTCTCAATTCGACATAAAAATAGAAATACCTTTAGACTGAAAAATCCAAACTATGCAAATATGAAATAATAATTATACAAGGTATTATGTATACTTATAGAAAAATGCTTCCCCCTAATTGACAAGAGTTTACATAGTTCCTATAATAATACTTACGTTGTAACGAAAAATCCGCGTGTAAAGGACTTAGATTCCTTTGGTACGGATTCTATGTAAATTTTGTATTGGAAAGGGAGTCCATTATGTGCAGAATAGGGTCAATCAAAAGCAAGGTACCCATCCAGCCTTCCAAGGCACTTCATCTGATGCTGCCTCAGCAGGAGGGGCATGACAATTCCGGCTTTGCCATGGTGATGCAGGATCTTTACGGAATCTTCTCCGGCTACAAAGACAAGCCTTTGCTTTCCCTGGCCTGCACCCAGAAGGGCGCTCAGCTGGTGGAGGACTACATGGATGCCCATAACTTTGTCCAGCTGGCAGAGTGGATTCCCATCCCTGACAAGCGTCCGGGCCTGGATATCAAGGCTATGCCTTATTACATCTTCCGCAACTACGATTACCCCGAGGATGCAGAGCGCATGAGCGACAGGGAGAAGGCAGACCTGCTGCTGGACACCCGCCTGGCTCTGAGGAAAATCCTTGAGGAGAACAATGCTGGTTTTGTCTATTCCTTCTGGCCGGATGTGCTGACCCTGAAGGAAATCGGCGACCCCAGGGATATCGCCACCTACTTCCACCTTTGGGAGGACAATGGCTGCCTGGCTGCCAAGAGCATCGTGGCCCAGTGCCGCCAGAATACCAACTACGACATCGTGCGCTATGCGGCTCACCCCTTCTTCCTGCAGGGCTACACCCTCTGCGCCAATGGCGAGAATACCTTCTATACCAAGAACAAGGAGTTCCAGGCCAGCCTGCACCGGGGCTACATTGGCTTCGAGTCCGATTCCCAGTGCTTCCTGAACACTCTCCACTATGTGCATCACGAGCTCCAGTGGCCTCTTGACTATTACAAGCATGTGATTACGCCGCTGCCCTTTGAGGAAATTCAGCAGCGTGAGGACAAAGAGGTATTGCTGGATATCCGCCAGTCCCTGGCCAATCTGGAAATCAACGGGCCCAATACGGTCATCGGCGTACTGCCGGACGGCCGCATGATGACCTGCTGTGATTCCAAGAAGCTGCGCCCGGTAGTGGTGGGGCGCACGGATACCATGGTGGCTATTTCCTCTGAGGTCTGCGGCATCAACGAGATCATGCCGGAGAGGGATGAGTCCCTGGACATCTATCCCCACGAGAGGGAAATCGTGCTCATTGACGACAATCTGGAGGTAACGAGATGCAGGCAGTAAGAACCCAGGACGTGAGCGTCAATGACCTCACTTGGAAGATAGAATACGACCCCAGCCGCTGCACCATGTGCGGCAGCTGCGTGGCAGGATGCTCCTTCAAGGCCATCAAGGTGGCGGTGGAGGGACACTCCCTGACGGTAAGCGAAGAGGGCCAGCCCACACCGAAGCACAAGTTCGAGGCCCGTCCCGTCATCAAGCAGGTGGCCAGCCTCACGGACTTCTGCCGTGGCTGCGGCATGTGCGAGAAAATCTGCCCCAACGGCGCCATCCGCCCGGTGCGGAATCCTGATACCCGCAAGACCCTGCTGTCCAAGGACAGCGGTCCTGTGAAGCGTGGCGGCCGTACGAACCTGAATGCCCAGCGCACTCTGGATTCCATCGTGGTAGGCCGTATCTCCCAGATGACTGACCCGTCTCTGGATGCTGCCCGCCATACTTTCGATATCCGCGCTCCCTTCGGCCGGGTGCTGTCCGCCAAGGACCTGCCCCTGAAGGTGGAGAACGGCAAGCTGGTGCCCTCCGGGCAGACCCCGCCGGTAAACTGGATTTATCCCTTGATTTTCTCGGATATGTCCATCGGCGCCCTGTCCACCCGCGCCTGGGAGGCTGTGGCTTTGGCCGTTGGCTATCTCAACGAGAAATGCGGCCTGCCGGTGCGCATGAGCTCCGGTGAGGGCGGCATGCCGGGGAACCTCCTGAAAAGCGATTACCTCAAATACTTCATTATACAGATTGCTTCCGGCCACTTCGGCTGGAACCGCATCATCAAGGCCATGCCCCACATGGTGACTGACCCTGCGGGCATCCTCATCAAAATTGGTCAGGGCGCCAAGCCCGGCGACGGCGGCCTCCTGCCCAGCGCCAAGGTGGCAGAGCATGTCCAGGCCATCCGCGGCGTGCCCAAGGCTACGCTGGCCTCCCCGCCGAACCATCAGGGCCTCTACTCCATCGAGGAATCCGTGCAGAAGATGCACCTTTCCATGAGCGCGGCCTTTGGTTTCCGGGTGCCGGTAGGCATCAAGTGCGCGGCTTCCGCCACTTCCGTGTCCGTTTACAACAACCTGCTTCGTGACCCCTACCGGGTCTGCGGCGGCTTCTTCCTGGACGGCATCCAGGGCGGTACTGGCGCAGCTAATGAGATTTCCCTGGACCACACGGGCCATCCTGTGGTGTCCAAGATCCGCGACTGCTATCTGGCAGCCGTGAAGCAGGGTCTCCAGGGGCAGATTCCCCTCTACGGCGGCGGCGGTATCGGCATGACCGGCGATGCGGCAGCAGATGCCTTCAAGATGATGTGCCTGGGCGCCAACGGCGTGTTCGTTGGTAAGGTCCTTATTCAGCTGCTGGGCTGCGTGGGCAACGAGCAGGGCCGCTGCAACTCCTGCAACACGGGCAAGTGCCCCACGGGTATCTGCACCCAGGATCCGCGCCTGGTGAAGCGGCTGGATGTGGACAAGGGAGCCCAGAAGATCGTGGATTATGTGCTGGCTTTCGATACGGAGCTGAAGAAGCTCATGGCGCCCATCGGCAACAGCTCCCTGCCTATCGGCCGCAGCGACGCGCTGGTGTCTACGGACAAGGCCGTGGCAGAGAAGCTGGGGCTGCAGTACGTTTGCTGAAGTTAGCATTATGAGGCGTGTGGGACGGGGGTATGACAACGCTTCACTTGGACTTTTACCATAGAATCTAAGCTCCCACTGCGCTTTGCTCTGCGAAGCAGAGCAAGGCTTGTGCTCACTAAGATTTATGGTAAAATTCCACACGTTCCGCTTATGCCACACCCCCGTCCCACACTCACGTTAGCATTGCTGATGGGGGAGCCGGGGGTTGGCAAAAGCGGAGCGTAAGGGTTGTTGGCGTCAAGAAAATATTTTTTGCATTCGTCCAACCCTGTGCACGCAGAATACGTTCCCCTAAAGGGACTAGCTTTGCGTCGCAACCGCAGGGCGTTGTTCTGCGGGCGCAGGATTAATTAAAGGCAAAAAATATTTTTAGCCAACTATCCGTGCGTAGCGTTGCCAGCCCCCTGCTCCCCGGAGGGCAACTTATCAAAGAGCCGTTCTTCGTATTTGGAGGTTAGCGAAATGTTTAAGATAGATACAATGCAGGGACATGAGCGCATGTCCACCCAGGACCTGCTGCTGAAGATAGAAGCGGCGGTCAGGGCTGGGGAAACTGATTTTGACATCAAGGCTTCCGGCCAGCATGATATCGGCGGCCCCCTCTGGCATCCCCAGGGGAAGAAGCTGAAATTCCATGTGACTAATGCCGGTCAGCGCGTGGGCTCCATGGCCCTGCCGGGGACGGAAATCCTGGTGGAAGAATCCGCCTCTGCTGATGTGGGCTGGCTGAACGCCGGCGGCATCATCACCGTCCGGGGCGATGCAGGCGATACGGCAGGCCATTGCTCCTCCGGCGGCAAGATCTTCATCGGCGGCCGGGGCGGCACCCGTACCGGTTCCCTGATGAAGCATGACCCGGTGTATGAGGAGCCTGAGCTTTGGATTTTGAAGAACGTGGGTTCCTTCTCCTTCGAGTTCATGGGCGGCGGCAAGGCTGTGGTCTGCGGCTATGACTGCGCTGACTTCCCCTCCGTGCTGGGAGAGCGTCCCTGCGTGGGCATGGTGGGCGGCACTGTCTATGTGCGCGGCCCGGTGCCGGCTCTGCCGAAAGACATGGTCTCCACGGAGCTTGCTCAGGAGGATATCGATTTCCTCTCCGGCGGCATGCAGGACTTCCTGTTGCGGGTAGGCCATGAGGACCTGCTGGCTGAGCTGTCCGAATGGAGCGAGTGGAAGAAACTCCGTCCCCTCACCTTTGAGGAAAAGACTACCAATGCTCCCAAGAAGCAGTCCATGCAGGACTTCCGCCTGCACGATTGGGTGAAGGGCGGCATCTTCGCCGATGTGTGCCACGATGATTTCGAGGTGCACAATACCCTGTCCACGGGCCTTTACCGCCTGCGGATTCCCTCCTGGGACAATGCGAAATTTGCAGCTCCCTGCGAATTCTCCTGCCCCACGGGCATTCCCACCCAGCAGCGCTACAATCTCATTCGTCAGGGTAAGCTGGACGAGGCTTTCCAGCTGGAACTGAAGTACACGCCGTTCCCGGGTTCTGTCTGCGGCTCTGTCTGCCCCAACCCTTGTATGGAAGGCTGTACCCGTGGTACCATTGATACGCCTATCCAGATTGGCGATTTGGGCTACAAGAGCGCTTTCCTGCCTGCTCCCAAGGCTGCAGAGGCCACGGGCAAGAAGGTGGCCGTGGTGGGCGGCGGCGTGGCCGGTCTCTCCGCTGCCTGGCAGCTGGCCTTGAAGGGTCACAGCGTCACGGTGTACGATGAAGCTGAGCGCATGGGCGGCAAGCTGGAGCAGGTCATCCCCCGTGGACGCCTGTCCCATGAGCTGCTGGAAGCAGAGCTGAAGCGCATCCAGTCCCTGGGCGTTGAGTTCGTCACTTCCTGCAAGGTTGATAAAGAGAAGTTCGCCCAGCTGCGCAATGAGAATGACGCAGTAGTGGTGGCTGCCGGCGGCACCAAGTCCCGCTTCTTCCCCTGGGAGGGCAAGGAGCTTCTGACCATGGGCCTTGAGTATTTGAAGGCCATCAACCGCGGCGAGAAGCCCCTCACGGGCAAGCGCGTGGTTGTCATCGGTGCCGGCAACTCCGGCATGGATACCTGCCGCGGCGCCTATGAGATGGGAGCCGAGTCCGTGGTGGCAGTGGATGTGCAGAAGCCCGCTGCCTTCAAGGAGGAAATCGACTACATCGAAGGTCTGGGCGGCAAGCTGGTCTGGCCCTTCTTCACTGAGAAAATCACCAAAGAGGGCGTTTATGGCAAGGGCGGCCAGTTCATTCCTGCTGACCAGGTCATCGTCTCCATCGGTGAGGAGCCGGAACTGGACTTCCTGCCTGAGAATGAGGGCATCGAGTTCTTCCGGGGCAGCTGGGTGGTGCCTAAGGCTGATATGAGCCTTGCCAAAGGAGTGTTTACGGCTGGTGATACCATCAAGCCGGGCCGCCTCACTGATGCCATCGGCAGCGGCAGGAAGGCCGCCTGGTATGTTGACCAGTATTTGGCTGGCAGCGAAACCGTGCCCTTCCCGGAGAAGGCCAAGATTCCCGCTGAGCGCCTTTCCAAGGCTTACTTCGACAAGTGCCATCACTGCGCTCTGGGCGATGCGGCCGAAGACCACGCCCGCTGCGTCAGCTGCGGCACCTGCCGTGACTGCAAGATGTGCCTGGAATCCTGCCCGGAGAAGGCCATCACCCGCGTGGAGAAAGAAGACGGCAGCTGGGAATACGTCTCCGATCCGGAGAAGTGCATCGGCTGCGGCGTCTGCGCCGGTGTCTGCCCCTGCGGCGTCTGGAGCATAGAGGACAATCCGGAGGAAATCAAGATGTACTCCACCGGGGCCGGGGCGTAAAACTGAAATATTGAAGATGAGGGAAACTGTGCCAGTCTGGTGCGGTTTCCTTTTCTGATGGAAGGATTATTGCTGCCTTATGTCGAAGTACCACCTTTGAAGAATTCCAAACAGGAAAGGGTGTGGCAGCATGGAAGGTAAACTGAAGAATTGTCCCTATTGCCATAAGGTCTTTGTGGACTATGGAGAGGGCTGCTGCCCCGCCTGCAGGGAAAAGCAGGATGCTGAGCGGCAGGTAGTGCGTGACTATCTCAAGGCCAATCCCGGGGCAGATATGATGACCCTGGCCAGGGAAACCGGCCTTTCCGGCAAAGTTCTCAAACGCATGAGCAAGGAAGGATTTTTGGGAGAACGCAGGGCAATCTTTGCTCATCCTTGTCGGGGCTGTGGAAAGACCATCGACGAGGGCCTTTACTGCAAGGCCTGCATTGCCACCTTTGCCAAAAAGCGGGCGGATCTGGCTTCCCGGCGTCTCACCGATAACCTGCGGGGGAGCAGGAAAGATGGCAATGGCAGGAGGGAGGCTGATGGCAAGTTCCTGGCCAAAACCTACAACAAATACAAGGACACCAGCGGCAAGCCCCTCCTCAAGAGTGACCGCCTGAAGCAGAAACGCCGCGAGAGTGGCGGAGGCTTCTACAGCAGAGGCGACATATTTTGAGATTTTAGTTGGCATAACAGATAAAGTCGTTCAGGACAGGAGCATGGCAACGCTTCATTTGAAATTTTTCCTGTGGAAAAATTTCACACGTTCCGCTTATGTCATGCCCCTGTCCTGAACTTGTCTAAATACAAAGAGGCCCCCGGCAATGTGCCGGGGGCCTTGAAGTTCGTATGGGGGTGATTCTTACTTGATGCCTGCACCATCGAGAGCGCCGCGGACGCTCTTGGCTGCTGCATGGAGCTTCTCCAGCTCTGCATCGGTGAGGTGTACCTCGAAGGAGCGCATGATACCAGTGGAGCAGATCATGCGGGGAATGGAGAGGGCCACATCGTGGAGGCCATACTCGCCTTCCATGACTGCGGAGCAGGGCAGGATGGTGTGCTCATCGTACAGCACAGCCTTGATGAAGCGGCAAGCTGCCATGGCGATACCAGTGTTGGTGAAGCCCTTCTTGTTGATGACGTCGTAAGCGACCTGCACCAGCTCGTTCTCCACAGCTGCCTTGTCCAGCTTGTCGGTGTGGTGGAAGTACTCATCCAGGTGCTCCAGCTCGAAGCCTGCACAGCCGGTGGTGGACCATGCTACGAAAGCGCTGTTGCCGTGCTCACCGAGAACATAGCCGTTGATGTTCTTCGGATCCACCTGGTACTTGTCAGCCAGGATGCGGCGGAAACGATAGGTCTCCAGCATGGTGCCGGTGCCCAGGATGAGGTTGCGGGGATAATCGAACTGAGTGGAAACAACATAAGTTGCCACATCAAGCGGGTTGGTGATCATGATGATCATGGCTTCCTTCGTGTACTTCACGATCTCGCCCATTACGGAGCTCATGATCTTGGCGTTGGTGCCAGCCAGCTTCAGGCGGTCCGGAGTCTCGCCCGGGCGGATGGAGGGACCAGCGGTGATGACGATGATGTTTGCATCACGGCAGTCCTCATAGGTGCCGAGGTGGAACTTGATGTTGGTGCTGTAGACGCAGGAAGTGGCATGGCTGGAGTCCTTAGCCTCGCCCCAAGCCTTGTCCTCGTTGAGGTCGATGAGAGCTACCTCAGTAGCCAGCTGGAAATCAGCGATCTTGTTGGCTACGGCGGAACCTACATTGCTGGCACCGATGACAACGATTTTTCTTCTGTTGTTCATTTTTCAAAAACCCCCTGTAACATAGAAGTGCAACCCGGAAGTCCCGAGCCGCACAGTAAAACCGACCAGGTTATTTTTGTGGTGGACCGGGCCGGTTTGTGAAAAATATCATTAGAATCTAGTTCAATCCTACCATCGTAAAGAATAGTTGTCAATGCGGTGAAAAATAGAAATTAAAGCGGTTTTTTTTAGACAATTTAGAGTAGTGCGTGTAAAGCTGTTTTTCCGTGAAGTTTTGCTGAAAAGTGTTGTATAGAAAGGTGTTTTAGGTTATTATATAGCATGGTTTAATACCTAGTGATAAATACGTAAGTTTCATATATAGTAAGGGGTAGTTTTTATGTTTGGCATGAATATGGATATCGGCATCGATCTGGGCACGGCAAACGTGCTGGTTTATGTGAAGGGCAAGGGCATCGTGCTCCGCGAGCCTTCTGTGGTGGCAGTGGACAGGGACAGCAACAAGGTGCTGGCCATCGGCGAGGAGGCACGCCGCATGATTGGGCGCACGCCGGGCAACATCGTGGCTATCCGCCCCTTGCGGGAAGGTGTCATCGCTGACTATGACATCACCGAGACCATGCTCAGGCACTTCATTGAGAAGGTTGTGGGCAGGAGCTTCGTCTTCCGTCCCCGCATCATGATCTGCATTCCCTCCGGCGTCACCATGGTGGAGCAGAGGGCCGTGCAGGAGGCAGCTGAGCAGGCAGGGGCCCGCCACACCCAGCTGATCGAGGAGCCTCTGGCAGCAGCTCTCGGTGCCGGTCTGGATATTTCCGAGCCTTACGGCTCCATGGTGGTGGATATCGGCGGCGGCACCACAGATATCGCTGTGATTTCCCTGGGGGGCATCGTCCAGAGTGCCAGCCTGCGCATTGCTGGTGACAGGTTCGACACTGACATCATCGCCTATGTGAAGAAAGAGTTCAACCTCATGATTGGCGAGCGCACTGCCGAGAACATCAAGATGGAGGTGGGAGCGGCTTTTGCCGATGCCCGCAATGAGGTCATGGACATCCGCGGCCGCGATCTGCTTTCCGGCCTGCCCAAGACCGTGCAGATCAATACGGCTCAGGCCCATGAGGCTGTCTGCCAGTCCGTTACCTCCATTGTGGACTGTGTGAAAAAGGTGCTGGAGGATACGCCGCCTGAACTGGCTGCAGATATCATGGACCGGGGCATCGTGCTCACCGGCGGCGGTGCCATGCTCTACGGTCTCGATGAGCTCATACGTCGCGAGACTCAGATTCCCGCGGCCCTGGCTACGGATGCTCTGAGCTGTGTGGCTCTGGGCTGCGGCAAGGCCCTTGATGCCTTCTCCCGCTTTGACGGCAAAGCCATGAATACCCGTTTTTCCAAATAAATAAGTTTAACCCTCTCGTAAGGAACTGTTCATAAATAAATTTTAGATTTGACTTGTCTAAATCTCCATAGGCATCGTTGTCGTCAGTCGACATAGCACCACTATGTCTCCTTCCTCCGCCTTGCCTATGAAGATTTATCCTGCGTCCTATCTTAAATTTTATTTATTGCCAGTTCCTAAGAGAGGGTTTTTTGTTTTGATGGCGAAGTATAGAATTAACTTGAGGTATCGCCTTCAATAATTAACATAATTTTAAAAAAAAGATGATAAATCCTGTATGGAGGTAAGGCTTATGTGGCGTGGACTTTATACGGCTGCCTCGGGCATGATCACCGAGATGAAGCGCACGGATACCCTGGCCAATAATCTGGCCAATGCCAATACTGCAGGCTACAAGCGTGACGAAGCAATCAACAGGGAATTTGAGCCCATGCTGATCCGTCGCATCAATGATGGTACAGACAGGGGAAATGTCACCACTTTCAAGCAGTTCCACGTGGGTGACAACCTGCCCCGAGTGGGCACCCTGGGGCTGGGCTCTTATATTGACGAGATTGCCACAGACCACAGCCAGGGGGGCTTCCAGACCACGGGCAATCCCCTTGATTTGGGCATTTCTGGGGATGGCTATTTTGCCATCGACACCCCTCAGGGAGTGCGCTATACCAGGAATGGCAGCTTCTTCCGCAGCAGCAGGGGCGAGGTGCAGACTATAAACGGCCAGCGGGTGCGTTCCGTGGGGGGCGGGCCTATCAATATCCCGGGCAATGCCATCATGCTGAATGTTACCCCGGAGGGGGAGATTTCCGGCATCATCGACGGGGAGCGGCAGGTTTTCGGCAGGTTTGCCCTGGTGAGCTTCGGCCCTGACCCCAGAGCCGTGCTGAAGCAGGGGGACAGCCTCTACTATCCCCAGGAAGGTGCCCAGCCCCAGCCTGCCACTGGCACTATCGAGCAAGGGGTGCTGGAGCAGTCCAATACCCAGGTGGTGTCGGAAATGGTATCCCTGATCAACAATTATCGGGTCTACGAGGCAGGGTCGAAGGCCGTGACTACCCAGGATAGTCTGCTGGACAAGGCAGTCAACGAAGTGGCGCAGGTGTCGGGATAATTTGACTTAAGGAAACACACCTTTCCTCCGATATATATATATAGAATGTACTACTATAGATGGGGGGCATTTAGTTATGATGAGATCGCTTTGGTCGGCTGCCTCCGGCATGATTGCCCAGCAGACCCAGATGGATGTTATATCCAACAATATAGCCAACGTCAATGATTACGGCGGCAAGAAAGTCCGGGCTGAGTTCCAGGACCTGCTCTACCAGACAGTGCGCGAGGCCGGTGCTACCTCTGGTGCTGACTCTCAGTACCCTACGGGCAAGCAGATTGGTCTGGGCACCCGGGTGGCTACCACCCAGAGAATCTTTGTCCAGGGGGCTCTGCAGACCACGGATGTGCCTACGGATGTGGGCATCCAGGGGGAGGGGTTCTTCCGCATCACCCTGCCGAATGGCACCACGGCTTATACCCGTGACGGCTCTTTCAAGATTGATTCCAATGGACGCATGGTGACTACGGATGGCTACTTGCTGGCCGATAATATCACCTTCCCCAATAATGCGCCTTCGGACAGTATCGTCATCGCAGGGGACGGCACAGTAAGCTGCACTCCGGCTGGTCAGACCCAGCCCCAGAATGTGGGGCAGATTACCCTGGCCCGGTTCATAAATCCTGCAGGCCTGACGGCAGTAGGCAAGAATCTCTTTGTTGAATCTGCAGCTTCCGGCAATGCCATCCAGAGCAATCCCCAGGCAGAAGGAGCAGGGACGCTTACCCAGGGTACTCTGGAAATGAGTAATGTGCAGATCGTGGAGGAAATGGTGCAGATGATCATTTCCCAGCGAGCATACGAATCCAATTCCAAGGCGGTCACCACCTCCGACTCCATGCTGGAGATCGCCAACGGGCTGAAGCGTTGATAAGGATAATTAGGAGGAGCGGCCTTTTGGCCCTCCTCTTAGGTGCATTTATGGCCCTGGGCTTTTGCCTTCCCGGGGCAGGCTGGTCGGAGCCTGCCGGGATGATGGCCCATGTCACAGCTGCGCCAATGACTTTTCCCCAGGTGATTCCCTCTGACCAGTTCGTGGCCCTGGCGGCTGAGAAGCTGGAGGAGAGGCTGGCATCCAGCGGTGAGACACGCCGCCATGAGCTGAAGCTTTTGACGGCGCCCCCTTCCATGAAGCTGCCGGAGGGAGAAGTCACCTGCGAGGTGCGGTTCCCTCAGGTGCTGAGCTATGGGGTGAGCATTCCCCTTCGGATGGAAGTGTACCTGGATGGGAAGCTTTACCGCACGGCAGTCTGCCATTACAAAGTCATGGTCTATGAAAAGGTGCTGCTGGTGACCCATGATATTGGGGTGAACCACCCATTTGTTCCTGCTGACCTGAGGCTGGAGGAGCGTGAAGTGGAGGCAGCTGCCATGGATTATTTTCACGACCCCAAGGAAGTCCTCGGCAAAGTGCCCTCAAGGCTGCTGAGAGCCGGGCAGGTACTGCGCACCAACATGGTGAAAATGCCTATGGTGATAGAGCCCTGGAGTCCCGTGGTCATTGTAGTGGAGACAAAGGGCATCCAGGCCAGGGCCGATGGTGTGGCCATGCAGGCAGGCCGGGTAGGTGACTATATCAAAGTGAAGGCCCGGTCGGGCAAGTATCTGCGGGCAAAGGTGATAGATGCCCAGACAGTGAAGGTAGAGTAGCAAAGGGGGAGGGCATATGATAAGCAAGTTCTTGCATAAATGCGGAGTCTGCGCCTTGGCGCTGGCCGTCTTCGGTGCGGGATTCCTTTCCCTGGAGGGAAGGGCCGGGGCACAGTCACTGTGGTCAGATGACGGGGCTTTCAACAGGGGGGTCTTTGCAGACCGCAAGGCTTACAGGGTTGGGGATATTGTGACCATCGTCATCACAGAGACTACAACCCTCAGTACTGCCAAAAATACCTCCAACTCCAAGAGTGGATCAACCTCTCTGGAGGCGGGCATCGGAATCTTTCGCTTTCTGAAGGCGGCTTCTGCCTCCGGTTCGGACGCTTTTTCGGCCAAGGGCAGCGCCACGGCTACCAATACGGCCTTGGGCAATGTGACGGTTACGGTGACAGAAGTCTTGCCGAATGGCAATATGGTGCTGGAAGGCACCCAGTCCATCTGGCAGAACAAGGACGAGCACAAGATAACTTTCCGTGGCATCTGCCGCCAGGATGATATCCTGGGCAACAATACCATTCCCTCCACCAAGGTGGCCGACGCTACGGTGCGCTTTGACGGCAAGGGCCCCCTGAACGCCAAGCAGCGCCAGGGGATCCTGACACAGATTTTCAATATCCTCTTCTGATGGAGGTCATTTCATGAAAAAAATCTTAGCTTTAGCTTTAGCTGCATTCATGCTGATTCTGTCCCTGCCACAGCAGGCGGGGGCGGAGTCTGCTCCCACCCGCATCAAGGATATCGCCAAGGTCCAGGGGGTCCGCTCCAACCAGCTTATCGGCTACGGCATAGTCGTAGGTCTGGCGGGCACCGGGGACAGCAAGGAAGATACCAAGCAGTCCATACGCAATATGCTGCTGACTTTTGGCATTACTGTACCGGAAAATGACCTGAAGCTGGACAACAGCGCAGCCGTCATGGTGACGGCCACCTTGCCGCCTTTCGTACGGGAGGGAGACACCATCGATGTGACCACCTCTTCCATCGGTGATGCAGACAGCCTCCAGGGGGGGACGCTCTTGCAGACACCCCTCAGGGCGGCCAACGGCGTGGTTTATGCTGTGGCTCAGGGACCTGTGTCCACTGGCGGCTTTGTGGCTGGCAATGGGGGCGGCAGTGCCCAGAAGAATTTCCCCACCGTGGGCTTGACACCCAATGGGGCCATCGTGGAAAAGACCATGGAGGAGGATTTGGGCAGAGGAGGCAAGATCTCCCTGTCCCTGTATAATCCTGACTTTACCACCGCTGCCCGCATGGCAGCTTCCATCAATGCCCAGTACGGGGGCATCGCCACTGCAGCGAACCCGGGGCGCATCGATATCAACATACCCGCCTATTTCCGTGGCAATGTGGTGGGCTTCGTGGCCACCATCGAGGAACTTCCCATCGTGCCGGACAACAGGGCACGGGTGGTGGTGAACGAGCGCACGGGCACCATCGTCATGGGCGGCGAGGTGGCGGTCAATGAGTGTGCCATCACCCAGGGCGGCATTTCCATCCGGGTTGCCAGGGACGAGCAGGCTGTCCAGCCGGATCCCCTGTCCTACGGCACTACCATCGTCACCAACAATACCACCACGGAAGCCGAGGAGGATGTGGCCAGCACCGTAGTGGTGCCCGCCACCGCCAGCATCAGCGATATCGTAGGTGCGCTGAATGCAGTAGGAGCCACGGCGAGGGACACCATTTCCATCTTGCAGGCAATGAAAGCCGCAGGGGCTATCCATGCGGATCTGGAGATAATCTGATCATTCCCCGAGGGAGGGATGCATATGGACATCAACTCAACCGGAATCCTGACGTCCGGGACAACGCTTAACCAATATCCTGCCACCGGCTCCCAACGCAACAGCAATTTTGACTCTGCCACCACAGCTGCTGAGAGCGCTGCCTTTGATGATATCCTGCGTGATCTGAAGAACAAGGCCAGGGTCACCGAAGGCCATGTGGTGAATGAGGCCGCTACCAGCAAGGAGGATCAGGAGCTGAAGTCGGCCTGCAAGGGCTTTGAGGCCATGTTCCTCAACATGATGTACAAGCAGATGAGGGCTACGGTGCCTGCGGATACTCTTTTTGGCGAATCCAATGCCAAGAAGATCTATCAGGAAATGCACGATGAGAAGCTGATGGACAGCATCGCCGATGGCGGCGGTGTAGGCCTGGCGGATATGCTTTACAAGCAGCTGTCAAGAAGTGCCAGAACCACCAGCAGCACGATTGACAAAGCTACCTGATTGTGACATTATAGGGTAGCATGGACAAGTAATGAACGCCCCTGCAAAGGGGCGTTTTTCTATTACGGGAGGTATGTAGATGATAGTAAGGGCACGACGTATTTCTGTGCTGTTGATAGTTTTGCTAATTGCGTTGGAGTCTTTGGCCTTGGCGGCTGGTGCCAATCTGGCCAGCATTCGCTTCCATAGCGGGCGTCAGCATGACCGGGTGGTTTTTGACCTGTCGCGGATTCCCAAATATGAGGCGCATTTAAGTGATAACGGCCGGGAACTGACCCTGGACCTTGCTGATGTGTCTGCCAGCGGCGTGAGCCGGGCGAACTTTCATGGGCAGCGCATCCAGTCTGTGAAGTATAGGCTGGAGAATGGCCATGTGCTGGTGACTTTCTCCTTGAAGGAGGGTATGACCTACAAGCTGGAAACTCTCTCCAGCCCCAGCCGCCTGCTGGTGGATGTGCTGCCGGGAAAGTCAAGTCCTGCGGCCAGTTCTGAGAAGGCCAAGACTAGCCCCATCAGGGTAAAGCCTGCCAATCCTTACGGCGTTCCGGGCCTGGAAAAGGACGAAGTTGCTCCCGGCCTTACCCGCATCAAGTACAGTTACAACGATGAGGACGGCAAGGTCACGGCTTATTTCGTGGAGGCTGATAACAACAGGTACAAGGTGAAGCCCGCCCTGGCACGGGGCAGGGTGCCGGGGCGGGAGACCGTCAGCGGCATCTCTGACCGCTATCAGGCACTGGCCGCAGTGAACGCCTCTTACTTTGCCCTGTCAGGTGATATTCTGGGGGTCACGAGGATTGACGGCCTGATGGCTGGCACCACCTACATCACCCGCAGCGCTTTCGGCCTGACCTCTCAGGGCAAGCCTGTCTTTGGCAAGATCGACTACAATGGCCAGGTGAAGCTGGGCAGCATTTCCCAGGGGGTTTCCGGGGTGGACTGCGAGCGTGGGGAAAACAACCTCATCATCTACAACCGGGCTTATGGCAGCCGCACCGGCACTAATGAGTATGGTGTAGAGTACGTGGTGCGCGGCGGCAAGGTCACCGCTATCAACGAAAAGGGCAACAGCGCCATTCCCGCTGATGGCTGTGTCATTTCCGTACACGGCACGGCAGCCAGCTACTTCGCCCCCGTGAAGGTAGGGGACCCCGCTGTGATTACGGAAAATCTTGGCACCCAGTGGAATAACTGCCCGGATATCCTGGGGGTGGGACCCCGCCTGCTGACTTCCGGCAAGGTCACCGTCACTGCCGCCGAGGAGGAGTTCCCTGGTGACATCCGCTACGGCAGGGCCCCCAGAAGTGCCGTGGGCGTCACCAAGGATGGCCATTTCCTGCTGGGCGTGGTGGACGGCCGTCAGGCCGTGAGCCATGGCCTGACCCTCACGGAGTGGGCCTATCTCATGAAAAAGATGGGCGCTGTGGACGCCATCAACTTCGACGGCGGCGGCTCCAGCGAATTGGTGGTAGGAGGAGAAATCCAGAACTCCCCATCCGATGGTCAGGAAAGGCCAGTGGGCACTGCGCTGATGGTGGTAAACAAGTAAGACATACATAAATGAATAAAGAAAAACTCGCTTCTGCCAGCTGTGGCTGGCAGAAGCGAGTTTTTGTGTTATCAAAAGATTTTTATCTGGCAGGGAGTCATCTGTACTCCAGATGAAGGCCGCTTGCTCATAAAGCGGCGGCGTGCACTTCCTCACCCTGGCTGCCATCTCTGAAATCTTTCTCTATCTGCTCCAAAGAACGGCCTTTGGTTTCGGGGACGTATCTGTAGGCAAAGAGCAATCCCAGAAGACCCAGGCCTGCGAAGATGAAGAAGGTGGAGGACAGGCCGAAGGAGGAGAGGAGCACCGGGAAGGAAAGGCCTACGCAGAAGTTGGTAAGCCAGAGGCAGAGCACCGTGACACCCATGCCCATGCCGCGCAGCTTGGCAGGGAAGAGCTCAGAGAGCAGAAGCCAGGTGACGGGGGACAGGAAGCCCTGCTGGAAGAAAAGGAAGGTGACGGTGAGGGAAAGGACGATGTAGGGCAGGACTTCTGCTCCGGCCAGCAGGCTGGAAAGGAGGCCGATGGCGCAGAGGCAGCACATGGTGCCAATCTGTCCAGTCATCATCAGGGGCCTGCGGCCGTGACGGCCCAGCATCCAGATGCCGAAGAAGGTGGCGGTGACGGAAATCACGCCGTTGGCTACATTGCCGATCAGGGCAGCCTGGGTGGAGAAGCCGGCTTCTGTGAGAATCTGGGTGCCGTAGTACATGATGGAATTGACGCCGGAAATCTGCTGGCAGATGGCAATGCCCATGGCGATGAAGACAATCTTGCGGATCCAGGGAGTGGTAAGGTCAGAGTAGGTGGCCTTTTCCAGGTTCTTTTCCGTGGCCAGGTTGTCCTGGATTTCATTGAACTCAGCCACAGCCTGTTTTTCGTTACGGATTTTCTTCAGCACATCCATAGCATCGCCAATGCGTCCCTGGAGCACCAGCCAGCGGGGGCTTTCAGGCATCACCAGCATGCCGAACCAGAGGACGATGGCGGGCAGGGAGGCGATAGCCAGCATATAGCGCCAGATGTGGGCGGTGGAGCCAAAGACCACGCCCATGATGGCGTTCAGCACAAAGGCGCAGAGCTGGCCGGTGACGATCATCAGCTCGTTTTGAGTCACCATGCGGCCCCTTCGGTCAGAGGGGGACATTTCTGCCAGATAGGCAGGCACCGTGACGGAGGCGCCGCCCACTGCCAGGCCTAGCACGAAACGGCAGCCTACCAGCACTTCTGCCGTGGGAGAGAGGGAGCAGCCGAGAGCCGCGCAGAAGAAGATAAGGGCAAGATACAAAAGCATCTGGCGGCGTCCGTGATTATCTGCGATGCGCCCGCCCACGAAGGAACCGATGGCGGCGCCGAAGAGAAGGCCGCTGGCTACCAGGCCCTCCATGAAGGGGGTGAGGTTCAGCTGATCCGGGCGGGACATGAAGGCCAGGGCGCCGTTCACTACGCCGGTGTCATAGCCGAAGAGCAGTCCGCCGAAGGTGGAGATGACAGTAACTCTCTTCAGGTACTTGTTTGGTGATTGTTCTGACATAGATATTTCCTCCTCGAAAGTATCTCTTTACATAACAACCACGCCGAAAATATTTCCTATCCCCGTGCCATGAGGCTCATAGACCAGTCTTTTCGGCACGGTATGATGAGGCGCCTCCTCTGGGAGGTCTTCCTCTTGCGGCTGAGCCGCTTTTTGCAGGGGTCCCGGGATAAACTTTGATTACATGATGATAATGTTTTGGAATTGTTCGAACAGCTGT
The DNA here is from genome assembly GCF_900108415.1 of Selenomonas sp. KH1T6. Lineage (NCBI taxonomy): Bacteria > Bacillati > Bacillota > Negativicutes > Selenomonadales > Selenomonadaceae > Selenomonas > Selenomonas sp. KH1T6. The sequence goes on along the minus strand of NZ_FNWN01000012.1, from coordinate 57,549 downwards.
TGATTACAATTTAACATTGATTGAAATTGTTGTCAAGAAGGTTGTGACTAATCAGAGTACGGCTTTATGTTTCGTTTATGGCGTTTTTTGCAGGATAGCGCAAGTGGCAGAGGGCAAGTGAAAGTGGGTGCGGGAACGGGGTGCAGGATAGTGCAATTGCCGCGCGTAAAAAATTTTTTACTTTTATTTTCAGCGCCTTTTCCTGAAAAACTTTCAGAAAAGAGGACACCTGTCGTGTTAAAATGAGGTAGGTAATTTAGAGGGAGGGGAAGAATATGTCCGTCATCTTCTATAACAAGAATGATACCACTCGTCCGCTGGAAGGGCTGGAGAAAATACAGCTTCTCTACGCTTGCCAGGCCTCTATGGAGCAGGGGGGGATGCCGTCGGCCTTTCATGTCCATGAGCATCATCTTGAGCTGCAGTATATAGAGGAGGGGGAAGCGGTTATCCGCATTGGCGAGCGCATCTATCAGGTGCAGGCGGGAGATGTAGTGGTCTATAATGCCGGCAGCCGTCATGACGAAAGCGCCGAGGGAGGCATGCGCTTCTATAATTGCGCCATCAAGGGGGTGGCTCTGCCGGGGAAGGCAGAGGGGGCTCTGCTGGCGCCGGAGGAATCGCCTATTCTTCATACAGGGGAACTGCGGCCTTTGGTGCAGGAACTCTTCAAGGAAATTCACAGGCATGTGGTGACAGGGCGCAGCCGCAGCGGCAGCATATGCCACTACCTTCTGGGGTCGCTCCTGACCTTGCTTATCTATGAAGTGCCCCACGAGGAGGAGAATTGCCGGGAGCGGATGGATGAGTATTTCCGCCAGAGCAAGCGCTATATGGAAGAGCATTTTGCCGAGGAGCTGTCCATTGAGGAGCTGAGCTCCCTGGCTCGCATGAGTCCTTCGGGGTTTGCCCATCAATTCAAGAAAAAGGTGGGCATCTCTCCTCTGCAATACCTGATCCGCTGCCGTATCGGCAGGGCACAGAATCTCCTTATCAGCACCGGCAAGTCCATCACGGATATCAGCATTGAGGTGGGCTATGACAACCTGAGCCACTTCAACAACCAGTTCAAAAGATTTGTGGGCCTTTCCCCTCAGCAGTATAGAAGGGAAAGAGTGGGCAATCTTATCAATTGAATTAATGAAACCTTCTCTGCCAAGGGAAGGTTTTTTTATTCGGAGTTTATGGACTTTATGCTCATTTGGCGATGTTTAGCAAAATTGGACAAATTCACTATTATTTTGGGCATATTAACTGTCTTATTTGAGCAGATTTCCTCAAGAATAGAAGCGCTTTAAGCGCTATACTTTAACCATACCAAGCAAACAACAAACCGCTGCGGCGGAAAAGAAAGGAAGCATCATTATGAAACTGTCCATCAATCAGGCTACGGCTCTGGAGTGCAAGGGCTTCAGCCTGGAAAGGGATCTGGAGCTTTGCGAGAAATACGGCTACGATTATATCGAGCCCCGCACCATGGATGGCATGGCGCAGTATTTGGAGAAGCACACTATCGAGGAACTGGCTGAGTATTTCAAGAGCCACAAGGTCAAGCCCCTGGCATTCAATACCCTCTGCTTTTTCAACAACCGCAGCAGCGATGAGTTCCAGGGCGTGCTGAAGGAACTGACGGAAATGTGCGAGTGGGGCAAGGCCATCGGCTGCAAGACCGTCATCACCGTCCCCACCGTGGACAAGAAGCTCCACAAGGACGAGATCCATAAGTCGGCTGTGGAGTGCCTGCGGGAAATGGGCAAGATTGCCGCAGGATACGGCATGAGGATTTCCGTGGAGTTCCTGGGGGCTCCTACCGCTTCCATCAACACCTTCGCCGATGCCTGGAAAATCATCGAAGAGGTGGATATGGACAATGTGGGCATCACCATCGACTGCTTCCACTTCCATGGCATGGGCTCCTGTATTGAGGATTTGAAGAAGGCTGACGGCAGGAAGATTTTCGTGGTTCATCTCAATGACACGGAGGATTATCCCATCGGCCTCCTGACAGATGCCGACAGGCTCTGGCCCGGGGAAGGGTGCATTGAGCTTGAGGATATCTTCAAGACCTTGAAGGAAATCGGCTGGCAGGAAGATGTGGTGTCGTTGGAACTCTTCCGCCCGGAGTATTGGCAGATGGATGCTGATACGGTCTATAAGATGGGCAAAGAGAAGTCAGAGGCATTTTTGAAGAAAGTCGTTTAATTTAACATAGTAGGCATACTTAAACTGTAGATCTTGCCTCCACCGCTTGCGGGGGAGGGGGACCGCCGAAGGCGGTGGAAGGGGGGCTTCGAAGCCGTACCTTTCATTTGATAAGTTTAATCATACAGGGAGGAATATAAAATGCTTAATGTTGGTGTAATTGGCTGTGGCGGTATGGGCCGGGATCATATCAAGAGACTGACGGAGCGTACTCAGGGAGCCAGGGTAGTGGCTGTGGCAGATATGGTTGACGAACTGGTGCAGAAGGGGGCTGCTCTGGCTGGGGAAGGCTGCAAGATTTACAAGGACGCCAAGGAGCTTATCCATGACCCCAAGGTAGATGCAGTGTTCATCGTGACTCCGGGTTTTGCCCACAAGGAGGCCCTGCTGGAGGCCATTGCTGCCAAGAAGCGCATTTTCTGCGAGAAGCCCCTTTGCACCACGGCTGCGGACTGCCTGGAGGTTATCGAGGCTGAGGTGAAATCCGGCCTGCACCTTATCCAGCTGGGCTTCATGCGCCGCTATGACAAGGGTTACCGCGAAGTGAAGGCTGCCATCGAGTCCCACAACTACGGCGAGCCCCTCATGGTGCACTGCACTCATCGCAATCCCGAGGTGGGCACCAACTATGACACTCCCATGGCTGTCCATGATACGGCTATACATGAGATTGATGTCATTCACTGGCTGGTGGGCGATGATTTCGTTTCCGCCCAGGTGCTCTTCCCCCGCAAGACCAAGTATTCCCATGACAAGCTCTATGATCCCCAGATCATGCTGCTGCGCACCAAGAGCGGCATCTGCGTAGATGACGAGGTTTTCGTGAACTGCAAGTTCGGCTACGATATCAACTGCGAAGTGGTCTGCGAGGACGGCTCCATCAAGATGCCCCAGCCCCTCTATCCCACCTATCGCAAGAATGCCCAGGTTTCCACCACCATCGATACGGACTGCTTCGTGCGCTTCCATGACGCTTACGATGAGGAAGTCCAGGCCTGGGTCAATGAGGCCAAGGACGGCGTGATTGGCGGCCCCACCGCCTGGGACGGCTACCTGGCCGCTATCACTGCTGATGCCCTGGTGAAAGCCCAGGAAACCCGTGGCATTGAGGAAATCAAGCCTGCCATGGAAAAGCCTGCTTTCTACAATGCTTGACCTTTAATTCTGTTTTTCCTATCCCCTTTATCATAGACTGGGGCTGCTGCACAAGTGCATAGCTTTGCGGCAGCCCAATTTTTTTGACAACTGGCGGAGGCAGATCGTTTCCGCATACATAAGGAGGCAATGATTATGAAAATAGCCTTTGACGTTGACGTGCTGGCAAAGCAGATGAGCATCACCGATATGGTGCACAAGGTGGCAGACTGGGGCTACAAGTATATCGAGCAGTCCCCGCACCCCCGCATCAATCCTTTCTACAAGCACCCTTTGTTTTCCAAAGAGTGCGAGGAGGAATATCGCAAGGCGTTGAAAGAAACAGGCGTGGAGATTTCTTCCTTCATCTGTGTCTACCGCTGGTCCGGCCCCACTGAGGAGCAGCGGAAGATGGCAGTGGAGAACTGGAAGAAGCTCATTGAGATTGCCGTCAATATGAACGTGCCTGTCATCAATACGGAGCTGTCCGGTGACCCCAATCAGCCGGAAATCTGCAACGGCATGTGGTTCCGTTCCATGGAGGAACTGCTGCCTATCATTGAAAGGGAAGGACTGCGTGTGGAAATCCAGTCCCACCCCTATGACTTCTGCGAGCTGAACAATGAGACCTGCGATATGGTGAAGTCCTTCCGCTCCAGGAACCTGGGCTATGTCTATTCTTCTCCCCACGGCTTCTTCTATGACCAGGGCAAGGGTGATGTGCGCTCCATGCTCCGCTATGCCGGGGATGAGCTCACCCATGTGCTCTTTGCCGATACCTTCAACCAGACGCTTGACTGCCGTTATATTGCCAATCCCCCCACCCTGAATCAGCGGGGCAGGGCTGACATCACCATTCACCAGCATCTGGCTATGGGCGAAGGCGATGTGGACTTCGATGGCATTTTCGAGACTTTGAGGGAAATGGATTTCGTGAACAAGCAGTCCGGCGCCAATGCCCCCAAGGTTGGCGGCGAAAGCATTGCCTGTGTTTCCATGTTCGGTTTCCCGGAGAAAATGGACAAGCAGGCTCCCGAGGCCCGCGAGCGCATTGAGCGCGAGCTTTTAGGCAAGTGATGTGATTTTGAGGAGGAAAACAAATGAAACTTGAGGATGCAGCTTTCAAGATCATCTCTGCCGCAGGTGACGGCAGGGCGCAGGTAGCAGAGGCTTTGAAGGAGGCCCGCAGCGGCAACTTCGGCAAGGCAGAGGAATGCCTGAAAAAGGCTGATGCCAAAATCATGGAAGCCCATGCCATGCAGACTGAGGAGTTCCTGAAGAAGGAAGCCGCAGGAGAGATCAAGGAACAGCTGAATGTCATCGTATCCCATGCCCAGGATTATGTGATGACGGCTCTCGTCATGAAGGAAATGGCAGAGGAAATGGTGCACATCTACGAGCAGCTGAGAGCTAAGTGAGTTGAAAGATTAGGGAAGAGGCCATCTGCGGGAAGTGAAAACACTTTCGCAAATGGCCTCTTTGGTGTATACTATGAGTAATTTTTGATAATAATATGGTTAAATCTGAAAGGAGTGTGGGGCGGTGAGCAAAAGCCAGGCCAGACTTACATATGCTCTCTTGGCGGTGACGGTGATCATCTGGGGCATCCAGCCCCTGTGCATCAAGTGGCTGGTGGCAGTGTGGACACCTGTGACCATCACAGCCATGCGCTATTATCTCATCGGCACGGCTCTGATACTTATTGCCTGCAGCCGGGGAGAGGGACTGTTGCCGCCTAAAAGCTGCTGGCTGCCTCTGCTCTTGATGGCATTGACAGGCATTGGCCTCAATAATGTCATGCAGTTTACGGGCCTGCAATACTCCACTGTCACGAATTGCACGCTGATAGCCGCTGCTTCTCCTGCCATTACCGCCTTTATGGCGGCCATCTTCATCAGGGAAAGGCTGGGGGGGCTATCCTGGCTGGGCATTGCCTTGTCCTTTGCCGGGGCTTTGGCAGTGGTCAGCGGAGGTGAGCTGGCGGTTATCCTGGGCTTTGGCTTCAATTATGGGGATATGCTCTTCTTCGCCGCCCAAGTGGCCTGGACGACCTATTCCTTGATAGCTTTAAGGGTGATGAAGAAGATTTCCGCCGCCCTTGCCACCGGCTGGGCAGGCCTGCTGGGAGCAATGGTGGTGAGCCTTTACGGAGGCGTGACGGGAGAGCTGGCGCCTGTGAATCTCACGCCTTCCCTGTGGGCAGCCTTTGCCTATACCGTTATCTGCGGCGGCATCATGGCCATGCTTTTCTGGAACATCGGTGTCAAGAATGCAGGCCCCAGCACCACCGCTATCTTTCAGAACATCACCCCCATCGTGGGCATGATGGGAGGCAGCCTGCTCTTTGGGGAGCAGGTGGGTATGACGGAAATCCTGGGAGCGGCCGCCATCTTCCTGGGCGTTTATATCACGGCGGGGAAAAGGAACTGAAAAAGCAGACTGGCTGTCACTGGTGGCGTTTGTGGTGATCCCATAAAGCCCTTGACCCTACGGCTACCAAGAACTTCACAGGAGAATACAAAGGTTGCAAGCTAGGAACGGCCTTTGACTGGATGAACAACTACCCCTATATTCAGGCCGTGAACGCCACCGATTTCCGTATTGACATCTACGGCGGTAAGAGGCGCATACTGACGGCTATCAAGGATATTGGCAAGCAGATTGACACGAAGGTCACAGAGGAAAAAGAAAATCTGGAAACCTTGAAGCATAACCTCGAAGTGGCCAAGAAGTCTATGGAAGCCCCATACCCAAGGGAGGACGAATTCCAACGGCTCAAGGCACGGTCAGAAGAAATCGACTGTTTGGCAAAGAAGCGAGATATAGAAATTCAAATAGCAGGAACAAATAAATATACTTGCAAATAAGCCACAAATTGATGTGCTAGATTGCAGATGAGTATTACTAAAAATACTCTCTGTAATCTAGCATTTTTTGTTAAGAGGTGACAATTAAAATGAAAAAATCAAAATTCGATGATGGTTTTCAGGCATACTTAACAAAGGATGCTCTTTTGGTAGGGGAGCCGGGGATTCCTATGATGATGAATTTACATAATACGGAGTTACCTTTAGATATAATTCCTTTTGATAAAGCAAAAAAATGCAAAGATAAGAGGAAGTATGTTCATTTCTATATGCACGACAAAGAATTTTCCCGTGTATTAACAGCAACAAATAAATATTTGGCTCTATTAAAAGAATTTGATGGAGTTATTTCTCCAGATTGTAGTATGGCTGTTGGACAAGCTAGGTGCTTACAACAGGCGAATACTTATATGAATCGTGCCGTTGGATTTTATTTACAACAGCATGGTATACCTGTAATTCCTAACATAAGATGGAGTGATGAGGAAAGTTTTGAATATTGTTTTTTAGGAGTACCGCAGAACATAATTGTAGCAATAAGTACACATGGATGTTTGAAAACAAAAGAAGATTATGAGATTATGCGTATTGGCATCGGGGTTATGTTGGATAAGTTGCATCCGACTGCAGTTGTAGTGCATGGATATATGCCTGATAGTATCTTTGGTGAGTATCTTTCAAAGGTTGAGTTTCGTCGCTATGCAAGTCAGTTTGAACGTACTCATGTAAAGAGGGTGGGTTAAATGGGACGTTTTAAGGGTGGTGCAACACATTTTCATAGTATCGGCCAAAATATCATGATAGCATCACAGTCGTATAAATATCAAAATGGTAGATTTGGTGTAAGTAGCCCGAGTACAGGAAATTATACTAGGAATATTGCTTCATCAAATCCATTGTATACGGCAAAAGATTTTTATGATAAAATAGCAAAAGGAGGCATAGAGAAAAAAGTTAATGAAAATCAAAGAATAACAAGGATGTCAGATGGTACATCAGTAGCATATAGAGTTAAATCAGTATCTGATGGAACGCCAGTGGTAGAGATAAGTATAAGGAGAAGTAAAAATAGTTCTGGTGTTAAGGGACAAAAAATACATTTCATAAAGGAGTGAAATTAAATGAAGTCGATTAACATAGCGTTCCCAAATGAAACGTATAAAATCTTTGATAAAATGATAGGGAAAAATTTCGTTAAATTTTCATGTAACAAGTTTATATACTCAAATTCAGCATATGGCATAGTAGGTATTTATATAGACGATGATGTTTATAAAATAACAAATTTTATAGATGTTGTAGACTACTATGGTAAATTAGAGGACGTGGCAGTATTCAAAATTGAAAAAGCAGATAAAAAGGAAATAGTATCTGCTATACAAGATGAAGAAATGAACGATAATCCCATAAGACGAATAATCAAGAAAATAGAAGTTGTAAATGAAAATCAGATACAATATAAGAATGGTGAAATTCTTTATAATAATTGGGTTACAAGGGGGCTGATATTTTATTTCGATGATGGAACAGAATTGTCATTTGAGAAAGATATATGGTTTTCAGAGGATATATGTATTGAAAGAGGGAAAAATCTTATTGACAAATTTTCTTCGACAGATGAATTTAGTGAGGCGTGGGAGCCTGAGATTGCTGGTGAACCAAGCGAGTATAGCGGGAGGGCCACTCGTGAAGCTATAATCTTTACAAATTAGCTTCTGTACATTGAAGAGGCGGCAAGACAAAATAGTCATGTTCCTGGCCACCAAGAAAAAAGGGTTCACCGAGACCAAGGAAATAGAGGGTGATGTACGCCGGAGCCGTATCTTGAAGCTGGTGGATAAGGATGGCCATATGGACTTCACCAAACTGGAGGGCAAGAGCGACATCGAAAGGACATTCCTCTTCCGGGCAGCCGAAGCCCTGACCAGAAACGACAACGCCTATTCCCCGGACAATGCCATGAGTACAGACAAGGGAATAGCCGATGTCATGATAGCTAAGGGCTACGACCTCGAAGACATCTAAAAGACCATCGAGGAACTTTCCCCCAGCATGATAAAAGGAGCCGATGTGAAGCGGCTGGTAGGGGAGAAGACGGAAGTGGCCTCGCTGGCTGTAGCTAGGTAGAAGCCCAATTTACAAAAAGAAGAAAGAGGCTGCTGCACGATGTGTCCGGAGGCTGCCTTCTACGATTTCTTCACGGATTTTGCGGAGCCAGTAGTAGAAGGCGTTGTATTTGATGTCCTGCTGGCGGCAATATTCCCTGGCCTTGAGTCCGCTTTGCTGTTGAGCTAGGATGACCTGTTTCCAGTAATCCATGGACTGCCGATGTTTAATTTGTTGAATTTGAGTCAAAACAAAGACCTCCCAATGAGATAAACGGCTAAAATGGCTTTTTCAGCTTTTTCGTGTTAGTGATTTTAGTCAATTATCTCATATGGGAGGCACAGTTTAAATACACCTCATTATTTACCACTTACAATATAATTGATAAAATTGCTTGTAGATAATAAACATTTACAAGCAATTTTTATGCAGGAAATAATATAGAGTGTATCGAAATTTGTAGTGAGGGTTTTTTAATATGTCCTAAGCAGGTAGGGGGATAAACACTATGTTGCAGGATAATCTCATGACCTTGTTGAAAGATAAAGGTGCAAAACTGATTGGTGTAGCCGATATGGATGAGTTTGCAGTGGACGGGATGAATCGCGGGGTGGCTGTAGCTATTCCTGTTCCTGCATACATAGTTGAAAACATAAGGACAGCGCCAACCATGGAGTACTATCAAATGTACCATACACTGAATGAGCAACTGGATAATATGGTTGAAGCAGGTGAGGAGTATCTACGTGGTCAAGGCTTCAATGCATGTGCTTATACAAAGAAAAGTCTTAGTGTAAATGATGATTTACGCACTGTGTTTCCATACAAGACAGTGGCAACTAAGGCAGGATTAGGATGGATTGGAAAGAGCTGCCTACTGGTCACGGAAAAGTATGGCAGTGCAGTACGGTTATCGGGATTGCTGACGGATGCGCCTCTTGTACCATCAAAGCCTGTTACCAAAAGTCGATGTGGTAACTGTCAGCTTTGTGTAAAGGCGTGCCCAGGAAATGCGATTATTGGTACGATTTGGACAGCTGGAATGCCGCGCGAGGAAATACTTCACGCACATGTATGTAAGGAAACACAGATTGCCAGAATGAAGCAAATACTAGGTTTTTATGAGGGTGAACGGGTATGCGGTCGCTGTTTTGCCGTTTGTGCCTATACTCAAAAATATCTACGACGAAGTTCTAGGTTATGATGGAGGAAACATGGTGTAGATTCTCAGACGAGTAAGCCGATGAACAAAGATGGGCTGGCCATGGCACGGTAAGAATTGCAAAACGAAAACGACATGCAAAGCGGGGGATTGCATGTCGTTTTTCAATACTATGGCTTATCAAAAGTTTTTCGTAGCTAATCTAATGAGTTTATCAGCCTCGTCAACCATAAACAGGGGAATGTTAAGTACTCCATCATCAATGCGCAAATTATTCATGGAGAAGCGTACCCTAAGTTTGGTCTGAGAAGGAAATGTTTCTGCATATTTTTTGAGACTGCGGCTCTTGATGTTGGTATCTGACTTTACCTCAATGGGGATAATGTCATTTTCGTGTTGCACGACAAAATCTACCTCATAAGAAGGGTTAATCCGTGACCAATAGTGTGGGGCTGCATCGAATTGTGGAACAAGGGATTGCAACACAAAATTCTCAGTCAATGCGCCTTTGAACTCTGTAAAAAGTCGGTTTCCTTCGCGGAATGCCACTGGGTCTAGTTTTGCCAAACGGCGTAGGACACCTACATCCGCCAGGTAAATTTTGAAAGCACTTAAATCCTCATAGCCAGATATAGGAATGCCCGGAGTGGTTATGCGGAATGTTTTATAGACCAATGCAGCACTTACCAACCATTCCAAAGCATCTTCATATTCTCTGGCTCTGGCTCCTTCTTTTACGACATTGTATAAGAATTTCTTATTTTCACGAGCCAGCTGTGAAGGCAGCGAGTTCCAGATACGGGCAATTTTAGGGTATTCCTTGGTTTCAGGATGCTTCATGAAATCGCGCTCATAAGCGTTGATAATATTCATTAGAACAGACTGAATTTGCCCTACAGACTGCGTTTCAACCCAGCGGCTAACAACTTCTGGCATTCCGCCGGTCACAAAGTACATTTTCAATTTTTCGGCCAAAGGATTAAAGAATGCCTCAGGCAACGGTGCGATTTCATCTATCTGGTTCAGGTATGTGGCAAGGTTGGCACTGCCCGTGGCCATTAGGAACTCCTGAAAGTTCATAGGATATATGGTCATGAAGTCAACTTTTCCCACAGGAAATGAGGATGGCTTTGCCAACGCAATGCCCAATAAGGAGCCTGCACTGGCTACATGGTATTCTGGAGCATTTTCACAAAAATATTTCAGGGAGTTCAATACCTCGGGGCAATCCTGAATCTCATCAAAGACGACCAAGGTCTTACCCGCGACAATATCCTGCCCCCCAGCCATAGCCAAGTTGGGGATAATACGTCGTACATCCTTTGTAGTGGTAAAAAAATCCCGATATTCTGGATTTTCATCAAAGTTGAAATAAGCAACATTATCATAGTAACGTCGACCAAATTCTTTAAGTAGCCAAGTCTTACCTACCTGACGAACGCCCTTGACAATCAAAGGCTTGCGGTATGGGGATTCCTTCCATTTTGTCAGTTGTTGCATAGCTATTCGTTTCATCTTATCACCTAGTTATATATAAAAATGTGATTTTCTACACATAATTATATATAATAGAGTGTAGAATAGCAACAATCAAAGTAAATATTGATGTACTTGCATGAGATTTTGCGCTAAAATCTCCCTGTGGCAATATCTTCTCCCCGGCAGCCGAAGTTCTGCCCCAAAATGACAGCGCCTATTCTCCTGACAATGCCATGAGCACGGACAAGGGAATAGCTGATGCCATGATAGCCAAAGGCTATGATCTTGAAAACATATATAATATCGGTATATTTTCCGTTATGCCTCCCAAAGGCGCATTATGAATCCGGAAATCTTCTATCAGCGTTACATCGAGAATGATTTTGAACAATTTTATGTACAAAAGCGGTTTGAGGATATTTGCAAACAATTCCTTATTATGAAGAATCAGCAGGGGGAAATGGAGGAACCGTTCGAGGCCATAGGTAAATACTACTATGATTTGCCCAAGGAGCATAAAAATGGTGAATTTGATGTTGTGACGAAGGATGACCGTGGGTATGCCTTCTACGAAGCAAAGTTTCGCGAAGCACCTGTTTCCAACGCCATGGTTGAGAAGGAAATCCAGCAGGTAAATATGACTGGGTTGTACTGCTATCGGTATGGGTTCTTTTCTAAATCAGGGTATGATGAAGATATTTCGCGTTCGGATGTGGTCAAATATACATTGGATGACCTTTATAATGAAAAAAAGTTAACATTGAAAATTATCGACCGCGCCATTCTCGCTTTTGTGTGGTTCCGATTGGCGAACCAAACATCGTTGACCGCTACACAGAAAATGGGCAGGGGATGGAGTAGACCTTCTTGATCTTGCCGTAATCAAATTGGACGAACACCGTACTATTTACTGCTTACCATAAAGCCCCCCATAAGTTAGATTTCTTGGTCTAACTTATGGGGGGCTCTGCATTTGCTGTCTGAGGTGGTCTTTTTGATATCTTTACGGCAGGATCAGCCGCACATTGTGCTTTTCAAAGTAGTCCACATATTCCTTGGCAGGTTCCCTTTCCGTGATCAGGGCGTCCAGGTCCGAAAGCTGGCAGTAGGTCATGAGAGAGGCCTTGTCGAATTTGGTGCTGTCTACCAGCAGGAAGCTCTCGGCGTTCTTCTGGGCCAGACTGCGCTTGATTTCGCACTCCAGGGGGGAGGCGTTGGTGGCGCCGTGGGCGATGGAGATGCCCGTGCTGGCAAGGAAGACCTTGGAAAGGTTGTAGTTCTGCAGGGCAGACAGGACGCTGGGGCCTACAAAGGCGTTGGAGGGCATGTAGAGGGTGCCACCGGTGGAGATGATGTTGAGCCCCGGGTAATTGCCGGCTGCGTTGATGACATGGACGCTGGCGGTGACGATGGTGAGGTATCGTTTCTTTATTAGGTAGGGAATCATGTGCATGGTGGTGGTGCCGGAGTCGATGTAGATGACATCTCCGTCCTGGACCTGTTCGGCAGCCAGCTGGGCTACCAGCTTTTTGGCGTCCACATTGCGGCCTTCCCGGTAGGCAAAGGGCTCCGGGGCGCCGCTTTCGTCTTCGTTCAGCACAATGCCGCCGTAGACCTTGCGGATGATGCCGTTCTTCTCCAGCTCTGCCACATCTCGGCGGATGGTGTTCTTGGACACGCCGAAGGTGTCGCAGAGGTCGTTAAGAGAAATGCTGCGGTTTTTCTTCAATAGATCATGGATTTGTTCGATACGGTCGATTTTCATGTTCTTCACCTCATGTGATTCAATTTTTTTGGGTAAAGGTGTTTATTTAGTTGTGATATTTTGAGTATGTTGTATGGGTATATTATAAGACTAAACTGAGAAAAAGGCAAGTTTTATAGGAAATACTCTTAGTTTGTGCAGTTTGCATCATATTTCGAGCCATAAAGTGATAAATAATAATATTTTTTTGCAGGAATGATATTGACAAATGAGTCATAAAGGGGTAAATTATAACCATAAAGTTACCAACAAGTAATCAAACACATACACGAGAGTTAATAAGGGAGAGTGCATTGACATGGGTTACACATTTATGGTTCCAGCCAAGATCATCTCTGGTGAGAATGTCATCGCCGAGTTGGGCAGCCACATCGAGGGCAAGGGCACCAAGGCTCTCATCGTGACAGATGAATTTATGGTGAAGTTTGGCAATGTGGCCAAGGTGGAAGCAGCCCTGAAGGCTGCAGACATTCCTTATGCGGTCTACGCCGGAGCCAACACGGAGCCTACAGACAAGATCGTGGAAGGCGGTCTGGAGGTTTACCGCAGCGAGAAATGCGATTTCATCATCGCTCTGGGCGGCGGCAGCCCCATCGACACCGCCAAGGCCATCGGCTTCATGAGCGTGGCAGAGGGCAAGATCAGCGACTACATGCACGTTTCCATTGATATGCCGGTGCCTTATCTGGTGGCGATCCCCACCACCGCCGGCACGGGCAGCGAGGTCACCAAGAACACCATTATCTCCGATACGGAGAACAATGTGAAGATGCTGCTGGGCGGTCCTTCCATTATCCCGGCCCTGGCTGTGGTTGACCCCACCTTCACCATGACGGCGCCTCCTTCCGTCACTGCCAACACCGGCCTGGATGCCCTGTGCCATGCCATTGAGGCTTACACCTCCCGCAAGGCGCAGCCCCTGACGGACACCTTCGCCCTGTCCGCCATCAAGAAGATTCACAAGTACCTGCCCATCTGCTACAAAGATGGCAAAAATGTGGAAGCCCGCCTGGCCATGAGCCTGGCAGCCACTGAGGCTGGCATTGCTTTCAATAACTCCTCCGTCACCATCGTCCACGGCATGAGCCGCCCCATCGGCGCCCTGTTCCATATTCCCCACGGCCTGTCCAACGCCATGCTGCTGCCGGCCTGCCTGGAGTTTGCCATTGAGGAGAACACGGCCCGCTTCGCTGAGATTGGCCGCCTGATGGGCGTAGCCGATGAGAAGACCGATGACCATGAGGCTGCTGTGGCCATGGCCAAAGAGGTGGCCCGCTTCTGCAAGGCCCTGGATGTGCCGACCCTGGCAGAGAAGGGCGTGGACAAGGATGAGTTCTTTGCACAGCTGGATAAGATGGCCAGCGATGCCCTGGAGAGCGGCAGCCCCCAGAACACCATGCGGGTGCCCAGCAAGGAAGACATCATCGGCATTTACAAGAAACTTTTCTAAAAATAAAGGGAGGCAGTCATTATGTCCCTTGTGAATATGAAGGAACTGCTGGCCGAGTCCGACTCCACTTTTGCGGTGGGTGCCTTCAATGTGTCGGATATGGAAATGGCCATGGGGGCCATCAAGGCCGCCGAGGAAATGGAAGCACCGCTGATCCTGCAGATTGCAGAAGGGCGTCTCAGGTATTCTCCCCTGGAGCTTTTGGGACCCATCATGATTGCTGCTGCCAGGCAGTGCAAGATGCCTACGGCTGTGCATCTTGACCATGGGCGCACCCTGGAAACGGTGCGGCTGGCCCTGACCCTGGGCTTTACCTCCGTCATGTTTGACGGCTCACATTTCCCGCTGGAAGAAAATATCGAGAAGACGAAAGAAATCGTGGCCCTGGCAGAAAAGTTCGGTGCCTCCGTGGAAGGAGAAATCGGCAGCATCGGCGGCGCGGAGGGGGATATGGCCTCCGCAGATATCAAGGTTACCTCTGTGGCAGAGGCTGAGCGCTTTGCAGAGGAAACGAAGGTAGATGCTCTGGCAGTGGCTATCGGCACAGCCCACGGCAACTACAAGGAAACGCCGCACCTCAGGATAGACAGGCTCAAGGAGATTCACGAAGCTCTGGATACGCCGCTGGTGCTCCACGGGGGCACGGGCCTCACGGCTGAGGATTTCCACAACTGCCTGGAGAACGGCATCACCAAGATAAACATCGCCACCGCGTCTTATGACAGCTCGGCGGCGAAGATCAAGGAAGTTCACAAGGCAAAGCCGGATGCTAATTACTTTGACTTCAGCGATGCGATTTCGGTGGGGACTTATGAGAACGTCAAGAAGCACATGGAAATTTTCGGACTCAAAGGCAAGAGTAAGTTATATAATTAAGGTTGCAACTTGTATTTTGGTTGGTATTTGCTGGGTAATTTTGGCAGGGCCTGCGGCTTGTTTAGGGAGGATTTATAGATGGCACTGATAGATTTTGATGCAAAGAAGGAGCGGGACATTGTCCTGATTGGGCGGGTTACTTTGGATTTTAACCCCAATGAGATTAACCGCACTTTGGACAAGGTGGAAACCTTCTCCATGTATCTGGGAGGTTCGCCCGGCAATATTGCCGTAGGTGTGAACCGCCTGGGAAAGAAAGTAGGCTTTATTGGGTGCGTTTCCGATGACCAGTTCGGTGATTTCGTGCTGAACTACTTTGAGAGCCGGGGCATTGATACTTCCCAGATGGTAAGGGCAAAGAACGGTGAGCGCATGGGCCTCACCTTCACGGAAATCAAGAGCCCCACGGAGAGCAGCATCCTCATGTACCGCGACAGGGTGGCTGACCTGGAAATCGCTCCGGAGGATATCAGCGAGGAGTATATCGCAGGTTCCAAGATTCTCCTGATTTCCGGCGTGGCTCTTTCCAAGAGTCCCTCCCGGGAGGCCTGCCTGCTGGCTCTCCAGTATGCCAAGAAGCATGGCACCAAGGTCATCTTCGATGCCGACTACCGCCCCTACAGCTGGCGTTCTGACAAGGACATCTGCGTGTACTATTCACTGGTGGCCCGCTTTGCCGATGTGATCATCGGCTCCCGTGACGAGATTGACCTTATCGAAGGGCTGCCGGTGCTGGCCAATGATGTGCCTGACCATGAGATTGCAGACAAGTACATCGCAAATGGCGCCAAGATTGTCATCATCAAGCATGGCAAGAAGGGGTCCATCGGCTATACTGCCGACAAGCACGCCTACAAGGTGGAATCCTACCATGTGAAGCTCCTGAAGTCCTTCGGCGGCGGGGATGCCTACGCCAGCGCCTTCATCTACGGCCTGCTGGAGGGACACTCTGTGGCAGATTCCCTGCAGCACGCTACGGCCCATGCCGCCATGGTGGTGGCCAGCCACAGCTGCTCCAACGCCATGCAGACTGCAGAGCAGATCGAGGCTTTCATGCAGGAGCATAAGGACGAGAAGGTTATCACGGAAATGGACTGGGAGGCCAGGTTATGAGATTCGGAAGATTAGGCGGGCTGAAGCATGGCTACAACGCCATGACTACCAGGGAAAGCGATATGCTCATGGATATCGGCTATCAGCTCTTTGATGAGAATGAAGTGGTGGAGTTCCAGGACGACCTGCAGGAAACCGCCTTTGTGATCCTCACCGGCAAGGTGGAGATCGCCTGGGAGGGCAAGAAGGAAATCATGGAGAGGCAGTCTCTCTTTGAGGAAAATCCCTACTGCCTGCTGGTGCCGAAAGCTGTCAAGGTCACCATCAAGGCCCTGCAGCAGGATACGGAAGTCCTGGTGCAGCAGACCATCAATGAAAAGACCTTCCAGCCGGTGTTCTTCCGTCCCGAGGATGTGCAGGCGGATGTGTTCGGCGCCGGCATGTGGAAGGGCACTGCAGAGCGCACGGTGCGCACCATCTTTGACTACGACAACGCTCCCTTCTCCAACATGGTCAACGGCGAGGTCATCAACAGCCCGGGCCGCTGGTCGGG
The DNA here is from genome assembly GCF_900108415.1 of Selenomonas sp. KH1T6. Taxonomy (NCBI): domain Bacteria; kingdom Bacillati; phylum Bacillota; class Negativicutes; order Selenomonadales; family Selenomonadaceae; genus Selenomonas; species Selenomonas sp. KH1T6. The sequence goes on along the minus strand of NZ_FNWN01000012.1, from coordinate 40,902 downwards.
CTACATTCCCCACAATCACCCCCAGCCGGAGGTCTACACTTACAAGTTTGACAAGCCCCAGGGCTTCGGCGCCTGCTTCATCGGGGACAATGCCTTCAAGATCAGCCACAACAGCTGGTCGGAGCTGTCCGGGGGCTATATGCACCCCCAGGTCACTGCACCGGGCTATGCCATGTGGTACAGCTGGATGATACGTCATCTGCCGGGCGATCCCTGGGTCAAGACCCGCAATGACTTGCCGGAGCATACCTGGCTGCTGGATCCTGCGGCAGAGATTTGGGAACCGAAACGTTGAGATTTCCTTTTAGGAGGGTTTAGATATGGCTAAGACTATCAGGCTCACCGTGGCACAGGCACTGGTGAAGTTCCTCAATAATCAGTATATCGAATTCGATGGGAAAGAGATTCCCATGTTTGCCGGTATCTTCGGCATCTTCGGCCACGGCAATGTGGTGGGCATCGGGCAGGCTTTGGAGCAGGACCCGGGGCACCTCATCATGCACATGGGACGCAATGAGCAGGGCATGGCTCATGCAGCTATGGGCTACGCCAAGCAGATGCGCCGCAAGCAGATCTACGCCTGCACTTCCTCTGTGGGCCCTGGCGCTGCCAATATGGTGACGGCAGCTGCCACCGCTACGGCCAACTGCATTCCCGTGCTGTTCCTGCCTGGCGACACCTACGCTGACCGTCAGCCGGACCCGGTGCTGCAGCAGATGGAGCAGCCCCACAGCCTTACAGTCACCACCAATGACGCCTTCCGGGCTGTGTGCAAATACTGGGATCGTGTTACCCGTCCGGAAATCCTCATGACGGCCTGCATCAATGCCATGAGAGTTTTGGCAGATCCTGCCGATACCGGTGCTGTCTGCATTGCCCTGCCTCAGGACGTTGAGGGTGAGGCCTGGGATTATCCTGAATACTTCTTCCAGAAGAGAGTGCATCACATTGACCGGGTGAAGCCCTCCGAGAGAGCTATCCGCGAGGCTGTGGAGCTCATCCGCCGCAAGAAGAAGCCCATCATGATTTTCGGCGGCGGCGTGAAGTATTCCGAGGCTGAGGATACCTTCCGCAAGTTCGCTGAGAAATACGGCATCGCCTTTGGCGAGACCCAGGCGGGCAAGGGCACCATCACCTGGGAGCACCCCCTGAATCTGGGCGGCCTGGGCGAGACCGGCGGCCTGGGGGCCAACACCATTGCCGCTGATGCAGATCTGGTCATCGGCATCGGCACCCGCTATACTGACTTCACCACTTCCTCCAAGTGGATCTATCAGAACCCCGAGGTGGAGTATCTGAACATCAATGTGAGCAAGTTCCATGCCTACAAGATGGACGGCCTCCAGGTGGTGGGCGATGCAGGTGCAGCCCTTGAGATGCTGGATGAGGCACTGGGCAAGACCGGCTATCATGTCTCTGCCGAGTATGAGGCAGAGGTCAAGGCTGCCAAGGAAGCTTACAACAAGGAGGTTGACCGCCTCTATCATATCGAGTATACCGGTGAGGACTTCGTGCCTGAGGTCAACGATGACTTCGACTTCAAGAAGGCTGCCAAGGAGTTCATCGAGCTCACGGGCTGCAGCCTGCCCCAGACCACGGTGCTGGGCACGGTGAATGAGTGCATAGACAAAGATGCCATCATCGTGGGCGCTTCCGGCAGCCTGCCCGGCGACCTGCAGCGTGTCTGGCGTGCCAAGTCCGTAGGCAGCTACCATGTGGAGTATGGCTTCTCCTGCATGGGCTACGAGGTGAACGCTGCCCTGGGCGTCAAGATGGCAGAGCCCGAGCGCGAGGTTTATGCCCTGGTAGGCGACTACGCTTACATGATGCTCCATTCCGAGCTTCCTGCTTCCATCGCCGAGCACAAGAAGATCAATGTCATTCTCTTTGATAACATGAGCGGCGGCTGCATCAACAATCTGGAAGTTGGCCATGGCCAGGGCAGCTACGGCACGGAGTTCCGGGCCCGCAACGAAAAGACCGGCCAGCTGGACGGCGCTTTCCTGCCCATTGACTTCGCCATGAACGCCCGCTCCTATGGCTGCGTGGCCTACACTGTCCACACCATCGAGGAGCTGAAGGCCGCCATTGAGGATGCCAAGAAGCAGACTGTTTCCACCCTCATTGATGTGAAGGTCCTGCCCAAGACCATGGTGCATGGCTACGGCGACTGGTGGCGCGTAGGCGTGGCCCAGGTTTCCGAGAACAAGAAGGTCAATGAGATTTATGAAAAGGTAATGAAGCCCCATTACGATGCGGCTCGCAAGTATTGATTTTGTCCATCAAACCCATCTATATATCTGGAGGTAATCACTATGGCAAAGATACAGCTTGGCATTGCACCTATCGCATGGACTAACGATGATATGCCGGATCTCGGCAAGGAGAACACCTTTGAGCAGTGCGTCAGCGAGATGGCACTGGCTGGCTTCACCGGCTGCGAGGTGGGTGGCAAGTATCCCAAGGATACTGCCGTGCTGAAGAAAGCCCTTGACCTGCGCGGCATGAGGATTGCCAGCGCCTGGTTCAGCTCCTTCCTGCTGACCCAGCCCTATGAGCAGGTGGAGAAGGATTTCATCGCTCATTGCTCCTTCCTGAAGGAAATGGGGGCAAAATACTGCAACGTAGCCGAGCAGGGCAACAGCGTCCAGGGCAAGCTGGATGTGCCTGTCTTTGACGGCAAGCCCGAGAACACTGCCGAGCAGTGGAAGCTCCTCTGCGAGGGCTTGGACAAGCTGGGCAAGGTGGCCAAGGATATGGGCATGACCATGACCTATCATCACCACATGGGCACTGGCGTGCAGACTGAGGCTGAGATTGACCGCCTCATGGAGAACACCAACCCTGACTATGTGTGGCTCCTCTACGATACCGGCCATCTGGTCTGCTCCGGCGAGGACTACATGGGCATCTTGAAGAAGTATCTGCCCCGCATACGCCACATCCACCTGAAGGATGTGCGTCTGCCCATCCGCCAGCGGGTCATTGACGAGAAGATGAGCTTCCTGGACGGCGTCCGCGCCGGCATGTTCACCGTGCCCGGGGATGGGGATGTGGACTTCGAGCCCATCTTCGACTATGTGAACAAGAGCGACTTTGACGGCTGGTACATCGTGGAAGCCGAGCAGGATCCTGCCAAGGCCAACCCCCTGGAGTACGCCCTCAAGGCCCGCAAGTACATCCGCGAGAAAGCACACCTCTGAGATTTCCCTTTATCCCCTTCTAAAAATAAAGATAGATAGAAGCGGCCCGCCTGGAAATGATTTCCGGGCGGGCTGCTTCTGTCTGGAAAAACGCGTGTTTGCGTGCTGTATGTGCCTTGGTGCACAATCCTGCCAGTGGGACAGCAAGATTTTATAGTATCGCCGCAAAATATTATTATTTTATCTCAAATATGCCGGTTTGGCTAGTGTTTACGGCGGTTTGCGCTGGTATGCTGCTGCGAAACTAACAATTTTTTATAGACCCAATAGTGAGAAAATAGATATAATATAACCAACAGATGTACAAAAGGCGCCAAAACATCACAAGCTTACAGTTATGATCATTCATTTATGGTTAAGTGAACAGGGGGACTGGCAATGAGTAACACTGAAACTGCCGGACAGCTTTCCTGGAAGACCAGGATTGCCTACGGCTTAGGCGACACTGCCCAGAACGTAGTCTGGGGCGCTATGGGTATCCTGACCTTCTTCTACACGGACTACGCAGGCATCGATCCTGCTATCGTGGGTCTCGTGATGCTGCTGTCACGTTGCTTTGATGGCTTCTCTGACGTAATCATGGGCTTCCTGGTGGAAAAGACCCATTCCAAATGGGGCAAATCCCGGCCCTGGATTCTCTGGATGAGCATTCCCTTCGCCGTGTCCATCATCCTCATCTACACGGTGCCGCAAACCACTTCGGCCTTGCAGTTCGCGTACATCTTTGTGACGTATAATTTCTGCACTACTTTCTGCTACACGGCCCTGAATCTTCCCTACGGCAGCCTGTCTGCCATGATGACCCGCCTCTCCAAGGAGCGCGACATGCTTTCCATCACCCGCATGTGCCTGTCTCCCTGGGGCCGCATCCTCTCCGTTTCCGCTACCCTGCCCCTGGTGAAGGTCTTTGGTGACAGCCAGATGGCCTGGGTGGAGGTCATGAGCCTCTGGGCTTTGGTAGGTCTGGGTCTCCTTATTTTCTGCTTCCGCAACTGTGAGGAAACGGTTGTGATTGAAGCCCGTGAAAAGGCTGACGACAAGGTGCCCGTAAAGCGCGCCCTCAAAGGCCTGGCTGTGAACAAGTATTTCTGGGCCGGCATGACCATCTGGATGATGCAGAACGTCATCTTCACTGTCACCGGTACTATCCTGCCCTATTATTGCAAGTATATCTTCAACAATGATTCCCTCTACAGCGGCCTGTACCTCCTGGAGACTCTGGTCACCATCGGCGTCATGGCCCTCTTCAGCCCGAAACTCCTCCAGCGCTTTGGCAAGAGGAACATGAGCCTGGGCGGCGTGGTCATCTGCCTGGTGGGCCACCTGATTTTCCTCATCAATCCTGAGGACTTCAATATGCTGGTCTTCAGCTGCATCATCCGCGGCATCGGCTTTGCCCCCATCCAGTCCGTCATCTTCGGCTTCCTGGGTGACGCTGTGGAGTACGGCCAGTGGAAGAGCCATCTGCGCCAGGAAGGACTGGTGTTCTCCGGCGGCTCCGTGGGCACCAAGGTGGGCACCGGCCTCACCAGCGCTATCCTGACGGGCCTGCTCTCCTATGCCGGCTACGTGGCTACTGCTACCGGCTCCGTGTCTCAGACTCCTGCCGTCATTAGCATGATCATGAGCATCTACATGTATGCACCCCTCATCGTCTGGGGCGTGCTGATTGGTGTGCTGGTGAACTACAAGCTGGACAAGGAATATCCCGCCATCATGCAGGAGCTTGTACAGCGTGAAGCTCTGGGTGAGATGTAATGCAGGGCGCTATTAAGGAGATGTTTTGAACTTGAAAGAAAATACTTTGATTACCATTACCCGTCAGTACGGCAGCGGTGGCCGGGAGGTTTCTGAGATCCTGGCCAAACGCATGGGTGTGAAGCGCTATGACCGCAAGATTGTGAACATGGCCGCAGAAAAGATGGGCCAGGGGGCTGATATCGAGAGCATCGTGGAGTCTTCCTACGCTTCCCCGGAAACCAGCAAGCCCTACTTCCAGCAGGGGGGCTTCGGTCGGGTGGCAGACTACAACCGCCGCTACATCGAGCAGGCCAAGGCTATCCTGGCCATTGCCAAGCGCGGCGAAGGCGCGGTTTTCCTGGGCCGCTGCGCAGACTTCGTGCTGAAGGACTGCCCCAACCACTATTCCTTCTTCATCTATGCTGACGACGATTTCCGCGAGCAGCGGGCCAAGGAGGAGTACGATGAGAAGACCGTGAAGGAGCTCAATGCCGTGGACGAACAGCGCCGCAGCTATTACGCTTACTACACGGGCCGCAAGTGGGGCGATCCCCAGAACTACGACATGATGATCAACACCAGCAAGATAACGCTGGAAGAAGCTGCTGACCTTATCTGCCAGTATGTGGAGATGAGGCAGAAGTAAAGCAAATAAAAAGGAGTACCTTGAACCTGGTCAGGTTTGAGGTACTCCTTTTTTATTGGGCAGAATCATTTGGTCCACTTTTTCCGATACTCTCCCGGAGAAATGCCCACGGCATTCCTGAAGGCGTTCTGGAAATAGTTGGAGTTATTATAGCCAATCTGTGCCGCGATAGCGGTGATGGTCATATCCGTGTTGATAAGGAGATTCTGGGCTTCGCCAATGCGGCGCAGGGTGGCGTATTTCATGGGGGAGAAGCCGCTTTGCTCTTTGAAGACATGGGACAGGTAGTAAGCGTTGGCGTGCATGGCTGCGGCGATGTCTGAGAGGCGCAGTTCCTCCCGGTAGTGGCTGTCTATGTAGCGGCGCATGCGTGCGGCCAGGCCGTCTTCCTGCTGGTCTTCTTTCACCCCGTAGTTGAGTATCAGCCGTGCCAGCTTGGTGAAAAGAGCCCGGGTCAGGAGGTTGGCTGTGTCGGCTCCTTCTTCAGTCTGGATTTCCTTTTCTATCAGGTGGCAGAGGCTCAGGAAATCCCCGTAGGCCTCCCCGGCGCTGATGACAGGGCATACCCCCGCAGGCACCAGCTGGCCGTCAGGCTGGCCCGGCAGATGGAGATTGCTGATACCGATGCAGTAGGTGTGCAGTTCCTCTCCGTTGCCGCCGAATTCGTCATGGACAGTGCGGCTGTTGTAGATGACAAAATCTCCCTTTTTGGCTGTGTACTGCCGTCCGCCAATCATAAAGATGCCCGCTCCCTCGTACACCAGCACTGCTTCCGTCAGGTGAGCGTGCTCATGCATGCTGCGGGGCATCTTGGAGGCCTCGGCATCCACATTGCAGATATAGTCAAGTCTTGGTTCCAGGCCTCTGGGGAAAAGAGGCACAGCGGAGCCTTTGATGAAGTATTGCAGCATATAGGTTCCTCCTCTACCTATAAGGATAGCAGGAAAAGCGGGAAAAAAGAAGGAGCAAGGGAGGTGAAAATGCACAATCACAATATTGGGCAACTTTTGAGCATATAACGCGATTAAATCGAGGTAAACAGGACAAGATGGTGGAAGTTTTTGGCGTCATTTTCTCTTATACTGTAATTGCAAGCAAAAAGAAAGAAGGGCAGGACAAGAGGCCCTGCCTAAGATAATAGGAGGGATATGATGGCTATTCATATTACAGGCGCTCCCTGCTGCTGGGGAGTGGATGATGTCAGGAATCCTTATCTGCCGCCCTGGCAGAAGGTGCTCTACGAGGCAGGACAGGCCGGGTACAAGGCTATTGAGCTGGGGCCCTACGGCTACCTGCCGCTGGACATTGAGGTGGTCAGCGCAGAGCTCAGGAAGAACGGCATTTCCATTGTGGCAGGCACCATCTTTGATGATCTGCTCTCCGAGGAAAATTATCCCCAGGTTCTGAAGCAGGTGGACGACATCTGCGGCATCATCACCAAACTGCCGGAGCTTCCCCGGGAGCCGGGCCAGCGGTACAAGACGCCGTATCTCACGGTGATGGACTGGGGCCATGACGAGCGGGACTACGCCGCCGGCCATCCGGATAAGGCTCCCCGTCTGAGCGAGGAAGATTGGCAGCGCATGATGGAGCACATCAAGGGGATTGCCAAAGCTGCGGACAAATGGGGCGTCAGGGCAGTAGTCCATCCCCCTGCAGGCGGCTATATAGAGTTCGCCGATGAGATAGACAAACTCATGGAGGATATTCCCGCTGAAGTGGCAGGACTTTGCCTGGATACGGGGCACTTGCGCTATTCCGGCATGGAGCCAGTGGAATGGCTGCGGAAGTACGCTGACCGCCTGGACTACATCCACTTCAAGGATATCAACGAGAAGGTCTATACCAGGCAACCTGCTGGGCTTCCTCCATCAACTGCGGCGCCCTGCACGGCCAGAAAGTCCGCATTGTGGGCTCCAAGGCTTCCATTGAGTGGTTTGATGAGCGTCCTAACCAGCTTTCTTACGAGGTGGAAGGCGAGCCTGTGCGCATTTTGGAGCGCGGCGGCGCCTATCTCTATCCCGAGGCACGGGAGGAAGACCGCATCAGCGGCGGCCACACGGAAGGCCTCTTTGATGCCAGTTCCTCCAGGGTAAGGGGCTCCATATACAAGCTGTATCAAGATGGGTAAGCGAGGCCCCGGGAAAGATATCTTTCCCGGGGCCTCGCTGCCTTTATGGTATTATTTTCTTTGCAGTATTTCCATGATGGCTTCGCCAATCTCATTTGTCTTGGCTGTGCCCCCCAGGTCCGGGGTCAGGCATTTCTTCTCCAGGAGCAGGGTCTCGATGGCGGAGATGACCTTCTCTCCCCACTCAGGCTGGCCCAGGAAGTCCAGCATCTGGCTGACGCTCCAGATGGCTGCCAGGGGATTCGCCAGGCCCTTGCCTGCGATGTCCGGGGCGCTGCCGTGGATGGGCTCGAACATGCTGGGGTATTTGCGCTCGGGGTTGAGGTTGGCACCTGCAGCCAGGCCCATGCCACCGGCGATGGCTGCTCCCAGGTCTGTGAGGATATCGCCAAAGAGATTGCTGGTGACTACAATCTGGAAGCGCTTGGGATTCTTGACAAAGAACATGCTGGCAGCATCCACCATGAGACTGGAGGTGGGCACCTCAGGGTATTCCTTGCCCACCTGGGCGAAGATTTCATTCCAGAACACCATGGAGTAGCCCAGGGCATTGGCCTTGCTGATATTGGTGAGGCTCTTGCCTTCTTTCTTTGCCAGCTCGTAGGCGTAGCGGATTACCCGCTCGCAGCCCTTGCGGGAGAAAACTCCTGTCTGGAGAGCTGTTTCCTGCTCAGTGCCGGGGAAGAGGCGGCAGCCCACGTTGGCATACTCACCCTCGCTGTTCTCCCGCACCACCGTCATGTCGATATCTGACTCGCTGACATCCTTCAGGGGGCAGGGAGCACCCCGAAGGAGCTTCACAGGCCGCAGGTTGATGTACTGGTCAAAGCCCTTGCGAATCTTCAGGAGCAGTCCCTGCAGGGAAACATCGTCCGGCACCCCGGGATAGCCCACGGCGCCCAGGTAGATGGCATCGAAGCTTTTCAGCCGCGAAAGGCCGCTTTCGGGCATCATCCTGCCTTCCCGCAGGTAATATTCGCACCCCCAGGGAAAGTCCGTGAACTCCACTTCAAAGCCGCCGTCGATTTTGGCAATGCCCGAGAGCACTTTCTTGCCTTCCTCAATGACTTCCGGCCCAATGCCATCCCCGGCAATTACGGCAATCTTGTATTTCTGCATGGCAAACATCCTTTCTTGCTGGTGATAATCTTATTATACTACCTTCGCTGTCCGTGGCTAGATTCCTTCAATGAAAAAAAGGAGTGCAGGCAGGCTGCACTCCGAAGGATAAGGGGTTAGGGCGTGTTGATTAATTCACTCAGCCCATCTTCACGGGTCTTGACTGTCCCTGCTGCGTTGACAAATCCTCGACATAGCACCGCTATGCCTCCGGTTTGTCGTCTGGCAATGGACAGCCAATCCCCGCAAATCTGGACCAAGCTCATTTAATCAACGAGCCCTGATTGAAAAATCAATCAGAAAATCGGGGTAATTGAAAATGGGGAAGGGAAATCAAAGGCCGTAGACCTTGCGGATCTCGTCAATCTTCACCGGGCGGTGCTCCTCCACGGACTTCTTGGCTGCCAGGCCAATCAGCACGGGCTCAAGGCCGTCTTTGGCGGTGACAGGAGTCTCGGTGTCGTTGACGATAGCTTCGATGAACTCGTCCACTTCCTTGGCATAAGCCATCATGTAACGCTCCAGGAAGAAGAACATGGGCTTCTCGGCTACTACGCCGTCCTTGCCGCTGAAGACGGCATTGGAGTCAGAGTCGTTGGTGATGGCTACGCAGCCCTGAGAGCCGAAGACCTCAGCGCGCTGGTCGTAACCGTAGCAGGCAGCGCGGCAGTTGTCGATGACAGCGGTAGCGCCATTGTCCAGCTTCAAGGTGATGACGGCAGTATCGATGTCGCCAGCCTTGCCGATTTCGGGGTCAACGGTGACGCTGCCCTCAGCGTAAACCTCCTCGACTTCCGCACCGGAGAGGTAACGCACCATGTCGAAATCATGGATGGTCATATCCAGGAAAATGCCGCCGGAAACCTTCACATAATCAATGGAAGGCGGCTCCGGGTCACGGGAGGTGATCTTGATGATCTGCTGCCTGCCCACCTTGCCGGAAGCTACAGCCTCGCGCACAGCGCGGAAGTTGTGGTCGAAGCGGCGGTTGAAGCCTACCTGGTATTTCTTGCCGCTTTCCTTCACGGCTGCCAGCACTTCCTTGATCTTCTCCACATCATGGTCGATGGGTTTCTCGCAGAAGACATGCTTGCCAGCCTTCAGGGCCTCGATGGAAAGGGGAGAGTGCTGGTCGGTGGAAGCGCAGATGAGCACTGCCTCGATTTCGGGATCATTCAGGATTTCATGGTAATCTTTGGTGGTCTTCTGGATGCCCAGGGATTTTGCCCAGGCTTCCGTCTTTTCATTCATGAAGGGGTCAGCCACGGTCTTGACCTCAGCGTGCTTCACGAACTTGCTGATGCTCTCCCCGTGTACATGGCCAATGCGTCCTGCTCCGATAATACCTACCTTAATCATGTTAACTCCGCCTTTCTATGAAATACTGCACAAGATGGGTTTGTTATTTGTGCTTATTGATTATCTTCGTTTATTATTATATCAATGTTTGGGTAAGTGTTACTGCATAATATTGTTTATTTTAGGTAAAATTACCCTTGCGGAGCTTGATGTTTGGTATTTTATGGGCACGTTCCTATAAAATCTTGCGGTGAGGATTTTTTTGAGCAAAAAGCTATCAGGGGGCAGGAATAAAGGCAGAGGATGGCGAAAGTGGGAGACAGGTAGTGTATGGTATATTAGAGGAGGCAAAGCTTATGAGCAAATATGCAGGCACCCAGACCGAGAAGAATTTGGAAGCGGCCTTTGCAGGCGAATCCCAGGCCAGGAACAAGTATACCTATTTTGCGTCCAAGGCCAAGAAGGAAGGCTTCGAGCAGATTGCGGCCCTCTTTTTGAAGACGGCTGACAATGAGAAGGAACACGCCAAGATGTGGTTCAAGGAGTTGGAAGGCATTGGCGATACCAAGGCCAACCTGCTCGCTGCCGCTGAGGGCGAGAACTACGAGTGGACGGATATGTATGACGGCTTCGCCAAGACCGCCGAGGAAGAGGGCTTCAAGGAGCTGGCTGCCAAGTTCCGCCTGGTAGCTGCCATCGAGAAGCACCATGAGGAGCGCTACAGGAAGCTCCTGCAGAACGTGGAAATGCAGGAAGTCTTCCAGAAGAGCGAGGTCAAGATGTGGGAGTGCCGCAACTGCGGCCATATCGTGGTGGGCACCAAGGCTCCCGAAATCTGCCCCACCTGCGCTCATCCCAAGAGTTACTTTGAAATCAGCGAAGTAAATTATTGAAGCTGACTGGACAGGCAGGCACCGCAAGGCTGGCAAAGCGCCCCTTGCGGTGCTTTTTTTGTAGACAAAAGACGGTGGCGGCGTTATAATCTAGTGTCAAAACATCAACAATAATGAAGTAAAGGAGTATCTTTTCCGTGCCTGTCTATCATGCTTTCCGCCGTTATCCCGATCTGTTTCTGGCGGGGCTCTTTGCCCTGGGGGCGGGGTGCCTTGCACCCCCTGCTCCCGCGGAAGTCCTGGCCTGCCTCAATCTTCCCCTGCTGGGTTTGCTGCTGTTCCTCATGAGCATTGTGGCGGGGCTTAGGCAGAGCGGTTTCTTTGCAGCACTCTTTCAGCGGCTGTTCAAAGGGCGCACTTCCGGGCGCAGTCTCTCACGGTTCTTCATCTTCAGCTGCTATTTTTCCTCCATGCTCATCACCAATGATGTGGCACTGATCGTCTTTGTGCCTCTGGCCATCATGACCTTCACGGAGGCCCGGCGCATCAGGCTTATCGTGCCCACGGTTTGCTGGCAGACCATAGCAGCGAACCTGGGCAGTATGCTGACTCCGGTGGGCAACCCCCAGAATCTCTTCATCTATTCCCATTATGGGCTTTCCCCCTGGGACTTTTTCGCCGTCACTGCCCCGGTGGTGCTCATCAGCGGCGTGGTGATATATCTGGCCACTTTCACCCTGCCTGAGGTGGAAGTGGAATTGAGCAGCCAGGCGGAAGAGGGGCTGCCCTGGAAAAAGATTGCACCCCTGCTGGTGCTGTTCCTGCTCTGCCTCCTCCATGTGCTGCACCTGCTGGACTTCACTCTGCTGGCTGTGCTGGTCCTGCCGGGGCTGCTCCTGCTTGACAGGCGCTTGCTCCTGGAGGCTGATTTCAAGCTTTTGTTGCTCTTCGCCCTGCTCTTCATCGGGGTGGGCAGCCTGAGCCATCTGGAGGCGCTGACCTCAAAGGCGGCCAGCCTCCTCACGGGACATGAGTTCTGGGTGTCCCTGATCCTGAGCCAGGTTCTCAGCAATGTACCCGCCACCGTCCTGCTGTCCGGCTGTACGGAGGCCTATGTGCCCCTGCTCCTGGGTGTGAATATCGGTGGCCTGGGCACCATCATTGCCTCTATGGCCAGCGTTATTTCCTTCAAGGCCTATCTGGGCACCCGTTTCAGCAGGCCCGGCTATTACCTGCTGACCTTCACTGGCAGCAACCTGCTGGTGCTGGCGCTGCTGCTGGGGTATTGCAAGTTTCAGGCAAGTGTCTGATTGTAGGAAAACAAGAGCCACGGTGCAGGGACTCGTTCCCTGCTGCCGTGGCTTTTTCGTATGGTGAAGGCTGTATACTGGGGGAAAGCAGCATTGACATACTGCAGTCATTTGCTACAATAAACAAAAGAGAGAAAATTCACATGAGGGGGTGAGACCATGAAGCAGCATTATGTGATGCCGGTGGGGGTAGATGATTTCCGACGGGTGCGAGAACGGTATTATTATGTGGACAAGACGGATTTTATCAGGAAGCTGATAGACGGTCATGCCCAGGTCACACTCATTACCAGACCCCGGCGCTTTGGGAAGACCCTGGCCATGAGCATGCTGTACTACTTCTTTTCCAGTAAAGACGCAGAGACCAACCGTGTCCTGTTCGAGGGCACGGGCATCGAACAAGCCGGGGAGCGGTATATGGAGGAGCAGGGGACGCGGCCTGTGATATTTTTGAGTCTTAAAGACATCAAGCAGTCCCGCTATACGGGCATGGTGCAAATGATTGGCTCTGCGATGCAGGATCTTTATTATGAGTTTTCTTATCTGATGGAAGGAGATGCCCTTCCGCCCCATGAAAAGAAATACTTCCAAAGCGTGCTGGACAGAACAGCTTCCGAAGTGGATCTGCAGCTTTCGCTGAAGAAGCTGACGATATTTCTGTCCAGATATCATAAAAAGCCTGTACTGGTACTCATTGATGAGTATGATGCTCCTATACAGTCAGCCTGGGATCACGGCTACTATGGGGAGGCCATTGATTTTGTCCGCAATTACCTTAGCGCTGTGCTGAAGTCTAACCCAAACCTGGATTTTGCCGTACTGACGGGAGTCCTCCGGATTGCCAAGGAGAGTATTTTCAGTTCCCTGAACAACCTCAAGGTGGCCAGCGTGGCAGGGGGCGGCTTTGAGGAGGTTATGGGCTTTAACCAGGCAGAAATAGAGCAAATGGCGGCAGATTTTAATGTGCCGGAAAAGTATAAGGAAATCAAAGCCTGGTATGATGGGTACAATTTTTCCGGGAAGGCTATCTTCAACCCGTGGTCGGTGGTAAGTTATTTTGACCATGACTGCCTCCCTGAGCCTTATTGGGTCAATACTTCGGGAAACACCATCCTGGGACAGCTGCTTAGAAAGGCAGAGCCAGAGCAGGTGCGGGATTTGTACGCTCTGCTTAATGGTGGCTCAGTGAGGGCTCAGTTGGTAGAAGGAGCAATCTACACAGATATTGGCAAGAGCAGCCGCGCCCTATACTCGATGATGCTGAATACGGGTTATCTCACCGTGGCTGAAACGCCCAGGTCTTATGCAGGTGCCCGCACTGCTATGCGTATACCAAATATGGAGATTCGTCTGCTTTTCCAAGAGGAGATAATAAGCCGCCTGGCAGAAGCCGGTTCGGATGAAAATATGCTGGTGACCATCACGGAAGCTTTGCTGGAGGGAAGGGCAGAGGACTTTGCGGCGTCTCTGGAAAAATTCCTGCGCTTTGCTGTGAGTTTCTACGATACAGCTAACAAGGAAAGCTTTTACCATGGCTTGATGCTGGGGATGTTGGCTGCTCTGGTGCCTGCCTTTGAGGTGTTGTCCAATCGTGAAAGCGGCTACGGCAGGTTTGATATTGCTATATTACCGAAGGAAAAAGAAACCGCCGGCGCCCTGCTGGAGTTCAAGGTGGCTGAGAAGGAAGAGGTCTTGCCCGAACGGGCCCAAGAGGCTCTGGCGCAGATTGAGGAAAATGCCTATCTGACGGAGTTCGAGAACCGGGGCGTGTCTGAGGTTTGGCAGTATGGCATCGCCTTCTGCGGGAAGAAGTGCCATATTGAGGCGAAAAGTTAATATGAAGCAGGGCAGGAGCGCTTTGGTGGCTCCTGCTCTGCTTTTTGGGGAGGGATTATTATAGTTGATTTATTATGACATGATTAAGGTGTGATGGTTTTCTTTCAAACAAAAAATACTTGACTCTCTCTCTCTATATATATAATAAATACGGACGATTCTGATGAATAGCAAAGATTTTGCTACAAAATTATCTGTTTTTTTGCTTAATTGCGATAAAGGCTCTTGAGGAGTGATTAGCTTGGCAAAAATAGATACGATAACATACTACTTTGCCATAAGTGATGGCACGATTAAAAAAGCATTTGAAGATGATGACTATGCTTGCAGAAATTATGTTGATTCTATGAAGATAAAGTATGGCTGGAATGATGATCCTTATCATTTCGGCTATGCAGAATTGCCGGCAAACTGGAAGGATGACGAAAAATATGCAGAAGAATTCGGAGAGGATATAACTGTGCATATAGAGGGCGAGGACGATGATGTATACTCATTAGAGGACTTAAGACACATTGTAGATTCGCTAAAATAATTTTCAAATAACGGTTATAAACAGCAGACAGCACGATGGCTACCCATCGTGCCTTTTCGCATATATGAAAAAGGGGGAGGAAGACCAGTGGCAATGACAGTGATGAATAACCCCTCGGCCATGATGACTCTGGGGGAACTAAACAAGAATGTCTCAGCTTTGGGAGAGCAGCTGAAGAAAGTCGCCACCGGTACGAAAATTACTGGTGCCGGGGATGGTGCTTCGGAATACAATATTGCAGAAAAAATGCAGGTGCAGATACGGGGGCTGGCGCAGGATATAGAGAATACTCGCACGGGAAGGTCGATACTGAAAGTAGCGGAGGGCGGCATACAGGGGATTGTTGATGAGCTGCGGGAGATGAAGCAACTGGCCATCAATGCAGCCAATGACACTAATACGGATGCGGACAGGGCCACCATACAAAAAGAGTTCGACCAGAAGCTGAAGCAGATAGATGATATAGTGGCGACTACCAACTACAATGGGAAATTGCTGCTGAATGGTGAATATGGGCGCGGACGGGAATATGCAGCTACTGAAGAAATGGGTGGCAGTAGTGGAGGCGGCAGTGGTGGCAGCAGTGCTGTCGAGGAACCCGGCAGTAGTGGTGGCACTGGCGGTGTAGGCCCAGGGATAGAACCCAGCGACAGCGCTACCCTTATTTCCAGCGGCCCATATACCATCACTGCCGCTGGAGCATACGTGCTGGGGGTGGGTTTTACTGGTGATATCAATATTCTTGATGGACTGGTAGGGGTAAAAATAAAGCAAGCAACCCCCGACACATTAACAGATGTGCATATCAACGGCCCTGCCTCGGGAAATGCCAATCTGTGGATTGAAGGGCTGAATATACAAAATACTACTGACGAATCGTGGATAAGATTTTCCGGCAGTGATAATGTGTTGACCATCAAGGGGAGCAATAGCTTTAATACGACTTATTATTACACAACCAAAGCTTTTATCAATATTGGCGGTGGCCTTACCCTTGAAGGGGATGGCTCTTTGGAGATGTATGCTTGTTTGACAAGTGGCTCTGGTCACAGTGGTGCTATGATTGGGACAGATGGTCCTGTGATTGGAACACCTACTGGTGAGATTAGCACTGCGGATTTAATTATTAACAGTGGTACATATATTTTGAGAGAAAATCAGTATGCAGGAGGTGAGGGAGCCCAGATTGGCTCCGGGGGATGGGGCAGTATTGGTGATATCATTGTAAACGGCGGAACTTTTGATATTGTAAATGGTGGTGGCGCTTGCATTGGTAGCGGTTTTTTTGCTACAGCTGGTAATGTGACGATAAGAAATGCCAATTTTACTGGTGCTAACGATGACGGAGCCTGCATTGGCAGTGGTGCTCGCCGAGCCAGTGTAGGAAATATTACTATTGAAGATTCTGTCATAAACGTTGAGTCAAAACCACTGAATGGAGTTTCTGATGAAAACGATATAACTAACAGCGGTGTCGGTGCAGGCATAGGCAGTGGCGCTGGTTTGTTGGGTTCAGGAATGGAAGACAATTTTGCATCCTATGCCGGAGACATAACCATCATAAATTCCACTGTGAATTCTTCCAGCAATAGAGGTGCAGGCATAGGCAGCGGCTACTTTAGTCATGCAGGCAATATCTATATCAAAGACATGCTTGGGGAAGTGACAAGCAGGACAGGAGAAGCGATTGGTAAGGGGGAGAACGGTACCATCGGCACAGTGACTATAGAAACTACTCCCGGTTTTCCTGGCCCCACGGAAGAGCCTGGTCCTACAGAAGAACCTGAACCCGTAGATGAGCCTGCGACAACAGAGGAATCTAAAAAAAATGGCAACGCAAAACGCCGACTCAGCAGGCCACTCAAGATACATACCGGCACCAAGGCCAACCAGCGTATCAACTGCTATATTGAAGACCTGGGCACCAAGGCGTTATTCAACGTCAAGACCGATGCAGAGCTGGAAGACCTGGCCAACGTCAGAACCCGTGCCTCGGCCCAAAGGCTGCTGGGAAGTCTCACTGACCCCAGCGTTGAAGGCCCATTGGATAAGGCTATCAACTATGCCCTCAATGAAATAACCCAGATGGGCGCATATATCAATCGCCTGGAGGCAACGGAGGACACCCTGACCATCAACCATGAAAATACTACCAGTTCCGAGAGTGTAATCCGTGACGCTGATATGGCCAAGGAAATGACGGCATATACCAAGAGCAACGTCCTCGCTCAGGCCGCCCAGTCCATGCTGGCTCAGGCTAATCAAAATTCGTCCAGTGTGCTGAGCCTGTTACAATGATTGCTTGAAAAGGCATTTTGTAGCTGAAACTCAATATATGGACGTGAGGAATGTCTTATTTTTGAAAATCTGATATAGCAAGGGCAGGAACGCTTTTATGGCTCCTGCCCTGTTTTTGCTTATGGAAATTGCACTGCGGGACCTGCTTGCTGTAGGGGGGCTTTTGACTGGGGGTCATCCATGTTCGTCTAAAAACTTTTCAAATTCTGCCATGGGCATGGGCTTGGAATAGAGGTAGCCCTGGCCGTATTGGCAGCCGCATTCCTTGAGGATTTCTTCCTGGGTTTCGTTTTCGATGCCTTCGCAGAGGACGGTCATGCCCAGGCGCTGGCCCAGTTCCACGGAGGCAGTGAGGATCTGCCTCATGCGCTCGTTGCTCTCGGGGCCGGTGATCAGGGTGCGGTCTATCTTCATCACATCCAGAGGGAGGATGTTCAGGAGTTCCAGCGAAGAATAGCCGGAGCCGAAGTCATCCATGGACAGCTGGAAGCCCAGCCGGTGGAGGGTGCTGATGATGCGGATGGCCCTGTCCCGCCTGTCGGGATGGTCGATGAAGGAGAATGCTGTTTCTGTGAGCTCCAGCTCCACCAGTCCCGGACGTAGGTTGTAGGTGTCCCTGACTTTCTTCATGTAGAGCATATAGCCGTCCTGCAGGAAGTGCATGCGGGACTGGTTCACGGAGATGGGCACGGTCTTTTTGCCTTCATTCCGCCTGCGTTCCTGCATGGCGCAGGTTTCCTCCAGCACGAAGTTGTCCAGGGGGATGATGAAGCCGTTTTCTTCAAATATATTGATGAACTCTCCCGGGGGCATGAAGCCCATCTTGGAGCTTTTCCATCGCACCAGGGCTTCGGCTCCAGTGGTCCGATGGGTATTGAGGTCGTATTTGGGCTGGAACCAGACTTCGAATTCCCGCTGCTGCAGGGCCTGTTCCATTTCTGCTTCGATGAGCTGGCGACGGGCCAGCTGCTTTTCCAGTTTTTCATCGTAGACGCAGACCAGCCTGCCTGCTTCGTAGGCTTCGGAGATGGCAAGCTCTGCCCTGTGCACTGCCGTTTCCAGTTCCTCGGCCTTTTCCAGGCGGCAGATGCCGCCCTTGAGGTTCACGGCTTGCAGTTCGATGGCGGTTTCCTGCCGGATGATGCCCCGGAGAGTGATGGAAACCTGTTCTACCAGGCTGTCCATGGGAGGTTGTTCGTTGCCGGAGACGGGCATCTCTCCCAGGGCCATGATCATCTTGGCCATGCCGCTGACGGCGGTGGCCCTGAGTTTCAGCCTGGTCTGCAGCACCTTCAGGATGCGGGGCAGCTGCTCATCGATGATGGCCTTGCGGGTGCTGGTGCTCAGCTGGTTGATGGACTCGATGTCCACCCTCAGCACATAGCAGCGGCCTGCAGCGGCAGATTTGGCCAGCTGGCCCTTCAGGAGTTCGGGAATTTCATCCACGAACCAGCGCCAGTTGGGCAGCTCTGACCAGTAGTCGGTATAGGCTGCTTTCTGGATTTCTGCCACATGGCGGCGGCGGATGTGCAGGATGTAGAAGAAAAACAGGCACAGAGCCAGGAGCAGGGCCATAAGCCCGGTAAAGACCTGCATGGGATAGTTGTAGACAAAGGCGGAGAAGGTCTGCATCTTCCCCTGGAAGATGCCGCGGGTGTCCATGGTTCCCCGGAAATTGGAGGGCAGGGAGTTGAGGTCATGGTTCAGCACGGAGAGGAGCTGCCGCCCTTCGGGGGTGCCCTGTACGGCCAGGCCGATATCCAGGCTGCACACGATGTCGCCTGTAGCGCTCAGGTCGTAGTAGCCGTTGTGCAGGATATGGTACTGGGAGCTGTAGGCTTCCATGAAAGTCCTGTCAGCCCGCCCGTCCCGCACGGCGTCAAGGCAGTCCTCGGGAGACTGGCACCAGAGGATATCCTTTTCGTCCATATGCTTGATGAGAGTATCTACGGAGAGAAGTCCCTGGGGCAGGGCCACAGTGCCAGTGCGCCCTGTTTCGCCCCGCCGGGTGATCTCCAGGTAATTGGCCCTGGTATAGGAGGTGGTGAGGTAGAAATTTTCCTTTTGGGCCCAGGCAAAGTCCAGAGGTGTGCCGACCACGAGATCCACCTTGTCTTCTTTCAGTGCCTCGTAGGCTGCCGCCCTGTCTTTTACCCGCACCAATTCAAAGCTGACGCCCAGATCCGAGCTGATGCGTTCCAGGAGTTCCGCGTCAAGGCCCGCCAGCTTCCCGTCCCTTTCCTCCAGTACGGGAAAGCTGCCATCTGGCAAAGCCAGCCTAAGCACCGGGTGCTCTTTCAGGAATTTCGCCTCTTTGAGGGTCAGTATCAGCGGTGCCTGGGTATCTTCATGGTGGAAGTACTTTTCGCTGAGGTAGTCCAGTATATGGGGATAGTCCAGCCGCATTTCCTGTTCTGCCGAGAGGACTTCTTCGGCGAAGGCGGGACGACTGCTGCTGACAGTGAGGTGCAGGGGCTGCAGGAAATTCCTTTGCATGAGGCACATGGAGAGGGGGGAGAGGGTGAAGTCCTTTCCCTGCCCCGGCGGCAGGCCGGCAATCATGTCAATGGAGCCGCTGAGGAGACGGCTGCGGCACTCGTCCACGGTGCCTGGCAGGAAGATGAGCTGCCAGTCCTTGTACTGGGCGATCAGCTCCATATATTCATAGGCATAGCCATAAGGCTCCCCGTCCTCCTTCATGGAGAAGAACTGCGGGTCGCTCACCATGACTCCCACCCGCATTCCCCGGGCGGCATCTGCTGAGAGCGGCGCAAAAAGGAGGAAAAGGCCCACTACGGCGGCGAGCCAGTTTTTTATCTTCATGGCGCTACTCCTCCGTGTAGTATTTCTGGCAAAGGGCATGGAAGCGGTTGACCCAGTCCTGGCGGGAGGAGCTGACCAGAGCCCTGTCCTGCCGTATCAGGTGAAGTTTTTCCTTGGGGGGGAGGGGAGAGAGGGGGGAGACAGGCAGATCCATGCGCACAGGGCGGCGGTAGAGCTGCTCAGAGAGCTGCCGCTGGGCAGCAGGCCCCGTGAGGAAATCCAGGAGCTTCCTGGCCTGTTCCTGCTTCTGGGTGCCCTTGACGATGTATATGCCGTCCTGGTCTGAAAGCAGTCCTTCCCGGGGGTAGACCAGGTCAACGGGGGGGCCTTCGGAAGCGCACTTGGCGGCAGCTTCTTCAAAGGTCAGGGAAACAGACATGGGCCCCGTGTTGATGACGCACTTGTAGACCTCTGTGGAACTGCTGATGGTATTGCCGCCGATCTGGGCACAGAAGGCGTCCACATAGTCCCAGCCTGCCTCAGGGTTCCCGTCCCCCATGGCGTAAAGCATGCCCACCAGATGGGCATAGGCAGCTGAGGACTTGGCAGGGTCTCCCATGGCAATATGCCCCTTCAGCTCCGGAGCCAGGAGGTCCCCATAGCCTTTGATGGGAGGCCCTGGGTATTTGTCGTGGTTCACCATCAGCACGGCAGGCAGGTCAGAGAAAATCGTGGCACCTGCAGCCTGCTGGCGGAACTCCGGCATCATGGCCTGGTCATTGGTACAGGTATATTCCTCGAAAAGATCCATGCGGCCGGCTACGGTGCTGAGCATACCCCCCCAGAGCACATCGCAGACAGGGGCATCCTTCTCTGCCTCCAGTTTGTCCATGAGCTCGCCGGAACCTCCCCGGATGACTGCCACGGGAATGTTCGTCTCGGCCTCGAACTGGGTCAGCAGAGGCTTGATGATGGCAATGGGGTGGGGGCTGTAGACCACCAGCTTATCAGCCTTGTCGGCAGGCGGCGGCAGACTCTCATTTTGGCTGCAGCCCACGAACAGGGCAAGGGCAAAGGCTATGCAAAGGGCAATAGAACCCACTCTGGCAACCATAGTGCATCCTCCCTTGGAAATGTTCAGATACAACACTTAGGAACTATCACGAAATAACTTATACATCTTGCTTGCCCAAATTCCCATAGGCTGCGTTGTCGTCAGTCGACGTAGCACCGCTACGCCTCCTTTCTTCGCCTTGCCTATGAAAATTTGTTCTACGCCATCTGTACAACTTATTTCGTTCCAGTTCATTACAACTGGAGTGATTCTAGATATAGGTTGAATTTTCCTTCTTTTAACGTAGTCCGCCAGAAGTCCTCCACCTCTTAGGTGGGGGATGAAGGCGGGTCTGGCGAATTTGCGTAAGCAATTGAAGCCAGACAATTGTAGCGTAGATAGTTTTGTGGTATAATCAGTCGTAGAAGAGAAGAGGCTTGATATACCATGAAATTAGATAATAATAACCATTCAGTGTTCTTGCTCTATTACCATCTTGTGCTTGTGGTAAAGTATCGCCGTAAAGTATTCTCTGACCAGATGAGCGAATATGCTAAAGACTTATTTGTTCGGCTCTGCTCTCCCTATAATATAACTCTTGAAGAGTGGAACCATGATGTAGACCATGTGCATATAATGTTCCGTGCTCACCCTAACACGGAGTTGTCCAAGTTCATCAATGCTTACAAGAGTGCCAGTTCCAGGCTAATCAAAAGGGATTTTCCGGAAGTCAGGCGCAAGCTATGGAAGGAAATGTTCTGGTCGAGAAGCTATTGCCTGCTGACAACAGGCGGTGCTCCTATAGGTACAATCAGAAAATACATAGAAAATCAAGGCAGGTGAATATGATGAATAAGGCGTACCGATACAGACTCTACCCAACCAATGAACAAAAGATTATGTTTGCCAAGACTTTCGGTTGTGCCAGATTCATCTATAACAAGATGCTTGGCGATCGCCTTGACCATTACAAGAAAACCGGCGAGAAGCTAAACAACACACCTGCACAATACAAGGAAGAATTTCCCTGGCTGAAAGAAGTAGACAGTTTGGCTCTTGCTAATGCTCAGCTGAATCTGAACAAAGCATACAACAATTTCTGGAAGAATCGCAAGCATTTTGGCAAGCCCCGCTTCAAGTCGAAGAAAACAGGGCACTTCTCATATTCTACGAACAATCAGAAAGGCTCTGTCAGACTTGAAGGAAACAAAATCAAGCTGCCCAAGGTTGGCTGGGTAAAGCTGCGTCTGCACCGTCCCTTGATGGAAAATAGCACCATAAAGACCGTCACCATAAGTAAAACGCCCTCAGGCAAGTTCTATATCAGTATTCTGATGGAGTACGAAAACCAAATACTTCCCATAATACCAAAGAAGTTCCTGGGGCTTGATTTTGCCATGCACGGCCTGTACGTTGCTTCTGATGAGGATGATGCAGAATATCCGAACTTCCTACGGAAAGCCGAGAAACAGCTGGCTAAAGCCCAGAGAAAGTTGTCCAAACGACAAAAAGGCAGCCACAACCGAGACAAGCAACGACTTCGTGTGGCCAGGCTTCATGAGAGGATTGCAAATCAACGCCGTGACTTCCTGCATAAGAAGGCTCGCTATCTTGTAGACCGCTATGATGCAATTGGCATTGAAGATATCAGCGTCAAGGCGATGGCTAAGCACAAGAAGGGCGGTAAGTTCAGTTTTGGTAAATCCGTGGCTGACAATGGCTGGAATAAGTTTGTAAACATATTGGAATATAAACTTGCTTGGCAGGGCAAATCACTTGTCAAGATAGACAAGTGGTATCCCAGCAGTCAGTTATGTCACGTATGTGGCTACCAGAACAGCAAAACCAAAGACTTGTCTGTACGTGAATGGGATTGTCCTAATTGTGGCAGTCACCATAATCGAGACAAGAACGCTGCAATAAACATCCGAGAGGAAGCTAGGCGTATATCCGCCTAACCAAACTCGGCAGAATACCGTGGGTCGCACGGAAATCTACGCCTGTGGAGAGAGTGTAAGTCGTCGTAACTCTTCGGAGAAACGGTGCTATCCTCGTTGAAGCAGGAAGCCCCCGCCTCTTAGCGAAGCGTAGGCGGGGGTACGTTCACTATCTGTGAATACATGGGCTGTGCCATGACTATTCAAAAGAGCCCCAAGGTCTTGGTCACCAGTATCCACCCGAAAATGGTGAAGCAGGACAGCCCGGTGGTGAAGATGACGCAGTTGCCTGCCAGTTCCGCGTCGCTGCCCATCTGCTGGGCCATGGCAAAGCCCGCCACGGCGCAGGGGGTGGCGAAGATGGCCACCAGGGTCACAAAATCCACTCCCCTGAAGCCCAGGAAGGCGGCCAGGGTCAGCAGGATGGCGGGAGCTATGAGCAGGCGGGTGGCAGTGCAGAAGATGAGTTCCCAGCGGTGGTGGGCGGTAGTGCCCAGGCGGAAGCTGGCGCCCAGGATGATGAGGGCCACGGGAGTGGTGGCGGCGGCTACTTCTCCCAGAGGCTTCAGCACGGGAGCGGGCAGGTGCAGGTCTATGAGCCGCGCCAGCCCTGCGGCAATGGCGCCCAGAATCATGGGATTTTTCAGGATGCCCTTGCAGGTGGGCCAGAGGTCCAGCTTGCCGCCCCGGCAGGTTTCCAGTGCCACCACTGCCAGCACATTGTACATGGGCACGATGAAGGCAATCATCATGGTGGGCACTGCCAGTCCCTCGCTGCCGAAGATATTGCCTATCAGGGGAATGCCGTAGAGGACGAAGTTGCTGCGGAAAATGGCCTGGACTATGGCTCCCCGGCGGATAGGCACTTTCTTCTCAAAGGCATAGGCGGCGCCCATGCCCAGCAGGAAGAGAAAGAGCACACCCAGACAGCCGAAGACTATGAGCTTCGGTCTGAAAGCAGAGGCATAGTCAGCCATATAGAGGTTGTAGAACATCATGATGCAGAAGAAGACTTTGAAAACCATGCGGTTCACATGATTCAGCTCTTCTTCGGTGAGGAGTTTCAACTGCTTCACCATGGCCCCGATGCCAATGAGAATGAACATGGGCACCACGGCGCTTACGGCAATGAAAAAATTACTGGTCATTGTGTTACTTCCTTTGTTTTAGTCTGCCAACATTATGACACAGATGGGGGGAGAAGGGAAGGATTTGATTGACAGGGCATTTTGTGTAAGACATTATAAAGGTTCAGAAAATTCTTGATAATTTAAAATGGGAGGGAAAACTTTCTATGTAATGTGACATTTATTTTTATTCCTGAGGTAAAATGTGTCATAAAAGGTAAATTGCATCATCGAATGTCTTTTCGGGGGAGGGCAGATGTAGTATAATATTGGTGGTGCTTTATGTTTTTGTAATATAAAGTGAAAATTCGGTAAAATGGGCAGGGGTGTAGGATGAATCTGCCATTTAATGGGTACGAGCAGGCAAAATTTACAGAGGTTTACATGGGGCTTAGGGATAAGCCCTATGTGGCGTGGTACAAGGATATCGGCGAGTTGTCCGGTATCCTTCGAAAGTATGCCCTCATGCGGGGGCTGGAGATTGACGACACGTTTCGCAATAGTGCCGGCCTGATGATGCAGGCCAGGTGCATGCAATACATTGATACAGATGGCCTCAGAGGGATGTCCAATGGCGCGCAGTGGATGAAGGAAATGCTGGGGTGGTACAAAAGCGACATAGCAGGCTTCAAGAATTTTTTGGCAGAGGCCAACATACGCATGGGAATAACCAAGGCTGAGCCAAAGGAACTGCCGGAGGAAGAAATGCCGGAGTTACAAAATAGCGTCAAGAGCACCAAGCGTACAGATGTGCCGGAGAACTTGCATGAAGCTGCCCCCGAGGAAGACTATGCCCTGGATAAATACGAGACAGCCCTGCTGGTGGAGCTTTGCAGTCGCAGCTACAAGAATCAAGAGATGAAAGAGCTTTCTCAGCATATGCAGAAATATGTGGCAAGTCGTCACATCATGGATCGTGAAGGGTTACGGACAGTATATGCCCTGAACAAGCGCACCAGTTTCATCTACCGCTTGCTGTCTGAGAATGGCGAGAAGTCAGGTACACTGCCTTTGGAGCGGAAAATGACACTCATGTACCTGAAGTCCCCTTGGGGATTTGAGAAGCTGCTGGAGGAAGCCCGTGAGCGGCTGAAGCTGGAGAAAAAGCCTGTGGCTGAGTCTAATCCGGCACCTCAGGTGATGGCACCCAGCGTGGAGTCTGCAAAAGAGCCGGAGTATGAATATACGCCAGAACAGCATGTTGAAAAAGTCGGTGAGACAAAGCAGGGATCACTTACAGAACCACAGCTGCGTTGTCAGAAAATGCTGGAGGATTTTCCAAATGGTGTGAGCCTGAGCTCTCCCTTGGAGATGGATCGCTTTGTCCTCCGTTATGAGCAATTATATGGAACTGCTCCCACTAATCTCCTGGAGATATTGTCCACAGTTGGCAGGAAACGCGGCGACCGTGTCTTTCCTGCCGTTAGCGGAGAAGCCAGGGAGCTTTTACAAGAGATACGGGCAGAGATAAAGAAAGTGTTTGAGCAGGGTTATTCCTGTGTTTATTTAGAATCGGTCCTGGATAAGTACAGGGTGGAGCTAAACAGGGAAAAAGTGTACACAGTGGAGGAACTGTGCGAACTGTTGGAGATAAGCGCAAGCCAGGAGTGGGAGATAAGCGGTCAGCGTTTGGTACGGCGGGGCAGGAGGGCTAATCTAAAGGAAGATGTCCTTCGTTATCTGAAGGAGCGGGGCGGCCCCACCAGTCTGGACACCATGGAGCACGATATGTGGCAGGTGCCCATCACCACACTGAGACAACAAGGTATCAATACTAATGATGCCATCATCAACACCGATACCAGGATTTTTATGGCAGCGGAATCTTTCCCTCTCGGCCAAGGTGAGATTGAGAAGATAGCTGCTATCTTGAAAGAAGAACTGCCTGCCAGCCCTGCGGGAAAGCTGAAGGATGAGGAATGCCGCAAGATCATTTGGGAAAAACTCCCCGGAGTGAAAGCCGATACGAGGAATTTTACCATCAAAGCTTTTCATGGTGCTTTGAGATATTGGCTGAGTGGCCCAGGGCGAGATTTTGTCATCGAGGGCCGCTATATTGCTTTTTCGAATCAACGCATCCAGACAGGGACGGAAACTTTGAAACAGTTCTGCCTGAATAGAGATAGATTCACTGTGGAGGAATTGCAATCCTTTGCCAAGGAGAACAATATCACGCTGGCGAGTTATCAGGATGTGGTGAGGGAAAATTCTTTGCGCCTCAACAAGGAGGAATTCTGCGGGCTGGGGCAGGTGAAATTTGATGTCGCGGCAGTAGACAGTGTGCTGGAACTGTACTGCCCCGAAGATTATGCTCCTCTTAGCACCGTGAAGAATTTCATGCACCTGCCCATGCCGGAGGGCATATATTGGAGCGATTTCCTGCTGGAAAGCTATGTGAATTGCATCAGCCGAAAATTCATGTTGCTGCACGCCAGGTTCAGTGAATCGGAGATTGCGGGTGCCATGGTGCGGCGAGAGTCAGGGCTGACTGATTATGATGAAGTGCTGGCAGATGTGCTGGCAAAGAGCGAAGTCTGGTCAACCCCTGAGGAAGCTTTGGAATATCTGGTGGCAGAAGGCTATCTTGTTAGGAACAGATATGGGAAGATAAATGAGGCTATCAGGCAGGCAAAAAAAATAAGAGAAAATCCAGAGGCTGTCGCAAAAGCCAAGGAAAGATCTCCTGAAAACAAACAACATCCACAGGCGAGGGCTGAAATGCACAGGCATGAGCTGCCACTAATTACAGCGCTTGAGGGCGATGAAGAAAAAATGCAATTCTATTGCAACAGGGGCGGCGCGAATGCCATCGGATGTGTGACTGAGCATGGTTTTACGGTAAAAAAAGGCTCGAGTGTGTCTGCGGAGTCTATGCCATCAAACAAAACATATAATCACCTGCGGGAAGCTTTGATGCGAAAAGGGATAATAGATGGTGGCATTTTTCAAGAAGACTATGAATTCGCTTCACCGTCAGCAGCTGGCGCAGTAGCCTCAGGATATTCGTCTGATGGTAATGTTGATTGGAAATCGGCTGATGGAAGACCTTTCAAGGATTTTGGCATCAGGGTGCAAAGAGGCGAAGTCTTCTATGAGCATCAGCCTAAAAAAAAACACAACTAAATGATCGTAGACATCGGATTAAGATATGGTGGGAATTGACCCAGGAGGAGCGAAAGCTTGAGGCTTTACTGATGAGCAAACTGGCAGCAGAGTATTATGCTTATAAAGAAGTAAAAAGTTCGATTGCAAGAGAGATAGAAAAGCATGGCTGGATTTCAGGTCATGTGAGTTGATGCTAGCAGATATAGATTAGAGAGGGCAATGGTTTTTCATGTACAAGTACGAATGGGACGAGGAGACAGGCGGGCTGATACTTCTACCAGAGTTGGAGAAGATGAGTTTGGAGCCAAGGCCTGTATATTACAGGGAACTGGATATCTTGGGGTTTGACAAATATTGGAACTATCCCAAGGACGATTCGGCTCCTTTGCTTTGGGCAACGGCAAATAATTACATCTACAGGGGCCGTCTGGTAGCCAAGACCAAGGGCGGGGCACTGTATACTCCTCCTGAGTTGGAACTGATAGAAGAACCAGAGCCGGATGGTCAGCCTTTGCGCCCAGTGGATATAAAAGGCATGGTGGAGAAGAATGCCGCTTTGCTGGAAACACTGGAGCAGGAGACTATCCAAGGGATTTACAATACTTTTGTGAAGTATAAAAACAAGGTAGATGTGTTTTACGTTGCCTTCAGTGGCGGCAAGGATAGTATTGTGACGCTGGATCTTGTACAGAAGGCTTTGCCCCATAATGAATTTATGGTGCTGTTTGGGGATACGGGGATGGAGTTCCCGGATACGTATGAAACTATAAAACAAGTTCAGGCAATATGCGAAACAGCAGAAATTGACTTTCATATTTCTAAGTCTGAGCTTGATACATTGGATTCATGGAAATGGTTTGGTCCTCCTGCAACTGTGAGCAGATGGTGTTGCAGTGTACATAAAACGGCTCCACAGATTTTGCTGTTGCGAAAACTTTTGAACAAAATAAAATTCAAAGGTATGGCTTATGTTGGAGTGCGTGGGAGTGAGAGCTTGGCACGCAGTAAGTATGACTACATTTCGTATGGAGGAAAACATCAAGGGCAATATAGTTGCAATGCTATTTTGGAGTGGAATTCGGCAGAAATTTTTCTTCATATATTCAAATATAATTTAGTCCTAAATGAAGCATATAAAAAGGGAAATCGTCGTGCTGGCTGCTTGATATGTCCTAGGGCTGCTGAAAGAAATGATTTTATGAATCATTTTTGCTATAAAGACCATGCGGAAAAGTTCGTACAAATAATACGTGATTCCTATAGTGAGAGTTTTGCCAACAATGACTTGTTGGAGGATTTTATCAGGAAAGGTGGCTGGAAGGCTAGAAAAAACGGAAGGGATGTATCTAATCCTATAAATTATAAAGAGAAAATAGAATTCAAGGGGACTTGGTTGTTAATAGATAACCCCCATGACGATTGGAAAGAATGGATTAAAACTGTAGGTATCTTGACACACGAGGAAGATTCAGGTTTTTATACTGTCAACTATAATAATCAATTATACAATATATCGATAGAAGAAAGGAACGACGGTTATGCTTTATATATTGACAAGGAGACGGCAATAAAGCGTCCTGAATTTGTTAAAATACTTAAACAAGTATTCCGCAGGGCAGCTTGTTGTGTGCAATGCCATGAATGTGAGGCTAACTGTCCAAATGGTTGCATTTCTTTTGATAAAGGAAAGGTACAGATAAGTGATAATTGCACACATTGCCTTCAATGCTACAGTATAGAGAAAGGCTGCTTGAGATACAAATCACTAGAATTACCTAAAGGAGGACTAATCATGGCTGGGAAAAGCGTAAGCTTGAATACATATTCACATCACGCACCCAAATTGGAGTGGATAAAACAATATTTTTCTTATAAGAATGATTTTGATGAAAATCATTCATTAGGTTCACAGATGTATAATTTTTTCAAGCGATTTTTAAGGGATGCTAAGTTACTCGACAAGGATGGCTTTTCTCAAACAGCAGAAATTATAGATAAGATAGGCTTAGAAAAACCACAAGCTTGGGGAATTATGCTGGTTAATATATGCTATGCACCTCAGGTTAATTGGTTTGTGAAGAATTTTGATTTTGGGCAGACTTATACAAAACAGTATATATCATCCAGTTTGATAAATGTTGGAGCAAAAGAAACTTGGACTGGTGACATAATAAGTTCTTTAGGACGCTTAATGGAACTTCCTTTTGGTGAAATAGGTTTAGGAGAAATACAAAAATCTGGGCGAACTATTTCAGGGGTGACACGGCATAGATGGAATATGCCAGATGCAACAGTCATACTTTATTCTCTCTACAAATTCGCCGAAGCCTGTGGTGGCATATATCAGTTCTCATTGGCAACTCTGCTGGATGATGAGATAGAGCGTGAAGGTGTGAGCCCTACTCGTATCTTTGGGCTGGACAAGGAAACCATGATGCCTCTTTTGAATGGTCTTAGCGCCAACTACCCTGAATTCATTTCCGTATCCTTTACCTTGGGCATGGATTCCATCACTCTGCGCAGTGAGAAAAAGGCTGAGGATGTACTGACATTATTCTGAAGAAGGAGCTTTTGTCATGGCTGAGAGCAAGAAATACCGCGAATACTTCGATATCAACCCTAAATATTACGCCGCCGTTACTCCAGAATTGGTGGATGCGGGAGAGGTGTCCTGGAAATCTTTCTATCCACATGAAACTTTCTTGAAGCTTCTGAAAGAGGTGAAAACTGTCCTGTCAGGACAGGATACGCGTTCTATGTGGGTGGAGGGTGCTTATGGCACTGGCAAATCCCATGCTGTCTTTACCATCAAGAAAATGCTGGAGGCAAGGGACGAGGAGATCAGGGAATACTTTGAAGACTACGGTCTCAGCCGTGACCTTTGCCAGCAGATCATTACCGGCAAAAATAAGGGCAAGCTCTTGGTGGTTCAGCGCACAGGCTCCAGTGATATCAAATCCGACCAGGAGCTTATCCTCAAGGTGCAAGAAACTATCATGGCTGCTCTTGCCCAAGAGGGGATTGAGAATCAAGGGGAAGGTGCTCTTTCGGGAGCTGCTCTGAACTGGCTGCGGGAAAAAGAGTCCAACCGAAAGTATTTTTCTGCTTTGATGTCCGAGGAAAGATATTCATGGGATTTCAGCAGCAAGCCGCTTGAGCAGGTTATGGAGATTTTGGAGAAGGGGAGCGATGCAGAAAAGGCCGTTATGATGCGGGGGATTATGAAAGTAGCTAGGGACAATAACATCCTGGCTATGCAGATGGATGCTCCTGCTATGGCAAAGTGGTTGACGGATCTTATTGCCAAGAATCACTTGGGTGGCATTATCTTTATTTGGGATGAGTTCACTGATTACCTACGCGATAACAGTAATTCCCTGTCAGGTTTCCAGACATTAGCCGCTCTCAGTCAGGACCAGCCATTCTACTTCCTTATTGTCACTCACGGTAGTGAGCAGTTGATTGCCAACTACGATGAGGTGAAGAAAATACAGGGGCGTTTTTTGCAGACGGTGAAAATCGAGCTGCCGGACAACATTGCTTTCCGCTTGATGAAGCAAGCCATGAAGACCACCGGTGACGTAGTGCTCAAGGAGAAGTGGAAGCAGTATGCTGCCAGCCTCAATGTAGAGCTGGGCAGCGTGCGAAAGGTAATACTGGATAGTCTGGGCAGGGATGGCATCAAAGACGAAGATTTGCGAGGCATTGTGCCCATGCACCCGTTGTCTGCCCTCCTTTTGAAACATATCTCCACCGTGGTGGGCTCCAATCAGCGCAGTATGTTCGAATACATCATCAATAACAATCCTGATGCCCACGATTTCAAGTGGTACATAAACACTTATGGGCCTATGGATATGGATGCCAGAAGCTTGCTGACCATAGATATGCTGTGGAACTTCTTTAATCTTGCGGGGCAGAATGGCCAAGTTGTGGTGAACAGTACGGTGCGTGTTATCTTGGGGAATTATAATCTCCACTCGATGGAGAAATACAGTTCGCAGGAACAGCGTGTCTTCAAGACCTTGCTGCTTTTGCAAGCTATCTCCAGTCAGCTTGGTGGCTCGGTGGAACTTCTGCGGCCTACAGACAGAAATCTTGAGCTGGCCTATGATGGTACAGATTGGCAGCGGGGGAAGGCCACAGCCATAGCAGAGCAACTTTGCAAGGATAATCTGCTTTTCAAGCAGACTGTGGGCAAGGACACTGAGTATACTGTAGCCAGCAGTCATGGTGATGCCGGTGCTGTGGAGAAGAACAAGAAGAATATCCTGGATAATATGAAGACCGGGGAAATGGTGATGAGAGCCAGACTGCTGGAGGCCATCAGCCTCCCTCAGAAGGTGAAGAATCGCTTCCGCCTGACAGCGGTTTCCCTGGCAGAGTCCTTGTCCCGGAAGGGGGCTGCCTTGGCGGCTGATCCGGTGCCATACGGCTTCCATGTGGCGGCAGTCTTTGCTCTGGAGGAGCAAGAAAGCCAAAAGGCCAGACAGGAAATAGAAAAATTGGTGCGGGAGGAGCGTTACAAGGGGATTTACTTCCTGGATGCTACTTCCATGTATATGGGGTTAGACCAAAAGGAACAGTATGCCAGTGACATGGCCTACAGTGAATACTATCTGAAGCAGGACAAGAAAACCTCTGAGAACTACAGTGGACGGGCCGAAGAATGTCTTGGCAGTTGGCGCAGCCGGGTGGAGAATGGTTCTTTCATCCTTTATAGCTATGATAATCCTAGCGGAGTGCGCCTGCCCAATCTTCAGTCTCTGGTGGAAGAATTCCTGCATATCGAAGAGCAGGTCTATCCCTACAGCCTGGCTTCCTTCAATGTCATTGACAATATGTTTAAGAGCAGTGCCTTGGGCCAGGGGGCTGGTTGCGGCATTAAGGAAAGTCTGGAGGGCACTTACAAGTCTCCGAACAAGCAGACCAGCCTTGACACTGCCCTTTCCGGGGTATGGAAAGTGGAGAACTACTGGCAGGATAGCGCCAAGCAGAGCCTGCCTCTTGTTCGGGCCAAGCTGAAGGTGGAGGAGATGATTGCAGAAGCTTTCAAAGAGGCCGGACGCATCAGCATCAGAGCTATCTTTGAGGAGCTGCGGGGAGGCAAGTTTGGCTATATGCCTTGCAACTTCACTTCTTTTGTCTTGGGCTTTTTGCTGAAGGAATATGCCCTGCCCAAATTCTTCTGGAGCAATAGCTCCACCAGCAAGCCCATGAGCCAGGACGTGCTGAAGAAGATGATTGCAGATGTGCTGAATCCTCCCAGAAATTACAAAGAAGAATTCATCGTGGCCATGAGCCCCCAGCTGAGTGCCTTTTTGACAGAAACTGCCGGTATCTTCCACCTGCCCCAGGAAAACTGCGGCTCCGTGGAGCAGGCCAGGGACTATATCCGCATTAATATGAGAAAGATGGATTTTCCCATCTGGTGCTTGAAGTCCATCCTGGGCAAGAAATCTTTGCGCTGTCCTGCAGATACGGTGGAAACTGCCATAGACGACTATGTGGGGATAGCCAATACTGCTAATGGTAGCGGCGGCACTGAGAGCGACCTGGCAGGACAGCTGGGACAGCTTTTCCTGGACAATAAGGAACTGGCGGCAGACCTGGCCGATCTGATAAAAAATGATGCTATTAGGGAGGGCATGAAGGAATATGTGAGCACCTACAAGGGCGGAGAAATTCTTTCCCTGACAGGGGAAATAGGCCCAGGTATCAGCTACCTGGATGATATCCGCGCCAAATTCAACGCCGATGCCGCCAACTGGGTTTGGAATCAGCAGACTGCTGATGAAAAGGTAGACGATGTAATCCTGGAGTACCGCATCATCAAGGAGAGCAACAAAAGCCTGCCCAAGACCTATGCTCTCCCGGAGACGGTGCGGGCCTGGAATCAGAAGACGGATAAGATTCATATTGCATGCGAAGCCATGTCTATGGAAGACTGCGGTTTGAAAGATCTCTTGCATCTTTTGCATAAAATGAAGCAGCAGGATACCTTGCCGGAAACTGACAAACAGGCTTTCTGTGATAGGTTGGTCAGTGACAGAGAGAATTTCGAGGACTTCTATAATGGGCAGTTTGCTCATTTCTACAAAGCCTCCAAGTCCATCCTCAGAAATATGTCCGAAGATGAGGCCAGGGAACTGTTCGAGAACTTTGCCGACAGGCAGTTCACAAAATCCAGGACTGATTATTTCCGTTATGTAGAAGCTGCCGCCAAGGAATTTGTGGAGAACCAGGCCAAGACCAAGCTTAGAAACCTCTGGAAGGAAAAGACGGGCACCAAGGATCCCTTTGAGTGGTCCAGGAAGAACCGCACACCTATTCTCTGTATGTTTGATGAAGATGAGCGCCACAGAGTCAAGAAGGTTTTTGGGGCCATGAGGGCGCAGAATCCCCATAGAGAAGATGTGGAGGCTGCCTTTGCTTTCTTGTCTGCTGCAGATTTCTATGGCAGGTTATCAGACCCGGCAGAGATAAATGCCTGCTTCAAGAAACGGGTTGTGGGTGACTATGATGTGATACTCGAAGATATAGAGGCAACAAGAGATTATCTTCAGGAGCATGCCGCGGATGAGGCTTATTACTGGATGGACAGCGATTCGGTGCGCAGCAAGCTCAAGGATTTGGCTGAAAAAGAATACATGACCAGCGGCTGCGAAAAGGCACTGGAGATTGTGGAGGAGCTGGATGAGCGTGAAATGCTCCAGTACCTGAGAACTCTCATAGGTGAGAGTTTGAACGTAGGCATCGAGATTTTGAAACACGGCAGGAGGGAATGATATGCGCTGCCAAGACGTGGACAGCTGCCTGACAGAGGTCAGAGCCTATCTGGATAATGAAGCGGCAGGATACTCACTGCTGGTCAATGTGCAAGACTACGGCTGCTATCATGACCTGCTGCAAAGGCTGGAACAGGACATAACGCTGGAGAAGGTCTTTGTCTCTGACTTTTGCCAGGAGCATGGCTTGCCCTTTTTGGAAGAAGCCTACGGCAAAGCTTTTGCGACAGGAAATCATGTCCTCATAGGCATTTCCCAGGTGGCCGCTTTACGGGGGCAGGAGACGTTACGGCAAGAGGTGCAGAGAGCGGCCAACCACAGAACCAAAGGGCACACGGTGGTGCTATTGGAGCATGCAGAGTCTGTTCTGGAAAGCCTTGTCCAGCTTGATCTGCGCATGGAAAGACGCATTGTCCTTTGGCAAGGCAGTGCTTCACCGTTGCCGCATATAATCCTGGCTCAGGAAGATAAAAAGGGAACAAAATCCCTGACAGATATCAAAGGACTTTTGCAAGCACTGGAAAGATTTCGGGGAGACGGGGCGGAACTTTTGGTGGCTACCGATTTTTCTCCGAATATCTTTGCAGGCAGTCTTTACCTTGTCAGGCGGGAGGACAGTTCATACAAGAAGCTTAGAAAAAATTATCCGCTGCTGGCAGACAAGGCCGTGGAGGAGAGCTTTGGCAAAGAGGCAGATTGGCGGCAACTTTGGGATATGGTGGATTCTGAGGGCAGCCTGGAGGCGGCGCTGGAGAAAGAAGTTGGCCCCCTGAATCAGCTGGAATGGCAGCTGCCCAAGGTAGCTGCATCCGCCGATGAATATCAGCGATGGCTTTATTGGCTCGCGCTCAAATGCTTTCCGTCATGCAATGAGTATTTGCATCTTGCTTTGCAAAGCAGTGACAGTTTTTCTGGGCTGGTGTGCGAAATCTACATGCACCTGCTTGAAATTTCCTGGCAGGATGAGTCCTTTGGCACTCTTTACAGGGAAAGGAAAGAGCTGCTGGATAGGATGCCTGAAAATCACAAACTGGTACTGGAATACTGCAATAAGACAGGCAGGTGGGACAGGGCTGGCCTGCGCTATCTGACGGATAGTACAGAGGAGGAAAGGTTCAAGGTACTGCAGAATCTGGAAAACTATGATTACGACAGGCAGGAACTGGAGGAAATCCTGAGGACAGTTGCGCCAGAACTGGCTCTGTATGTGAAGCCTTATGTCTTTACGCCTTACCAAACCAAGATTTCTGCGGAGTCGGCGGATATGCTGGATGTACTGTCTGATTACTTTACGGCTTACAAAATGCAAAAGCTGACTAATCGTCTGCAACCGGAATTCTTGCAGCAGGTGGAAGGATTTGCCCAGGAAAGGCCCTATAATTGTTTTCTGCCTCGCTGTGCGGTATTGCGTGAACTGGATTGCAAGGAGGCGGAAGCCTATTTCTTCGATGGTCTGGGGATTGAGTTCCTTTCCTACATTGAATCTAAGTGCGAGAAGCTGGGGCTTCAGGCTGAGGTGAGGCTGGCAAGATGCGAGTTGCCCTCCATAACTTCCCAGAACAAGGATTTCTATCAATTTTTTCCTGAGGGCAAGGAAATAAGAAAGATTGATGCCTTGGATGAGTGCAAGCATCATTCCAAGAAATACGATTACCAAAAGTGCAGGGAGCCTTTGCATCTTTTTGAGGAACTGTCCATCATAGACAAGGAAATGGAGAGTATCCATAGTCGCCTTGCTTTGGGGCAGGCGGAATCTGCCGTGATAGTATCTGATCACGGTGCCAGCCGTCTGGCGGTGCTCAAAGGCTCTGAGAGTTCTATCATTACCCTGGAGGAAAAGGGACAGCACAGCGGTCGCTGTGCTCCGGCGGATAAGGATCCTGTGCTGCCTTATGTGGCCTATGAGAATGGCTATGCGGTACTGGCCAATTATGACCGGTTCAAGGGCGGTCGCAAGGCTGATGTGGAGGTACATGGCGGCGCAACGCTGGAAGAAGTGCTGGTGCCTGTCATTTTGCTGTCCTTGCCAGGGGAGCGGGCGGAATACAGCTTCGTTGAGGACAGGCTCCCCTTTGCTCCAGGCAAGGTGCCGCATTTGCGCCTGTTTTCCACACAGATTATGCGTACGCCGGTTTTGAAGGTCAAGGAAAAGCTCTTTGCAGGCACACTTTCTGCAGATGGGCAGCATGCGGATTTTCAGCTGGAAGGCATTCGCCGCAAGGGCAAGTATGTGGCGGAGGTATATGAGGACGGCAGAGCCCAAGGGGTGAAGCTGAACTTTGAAATATACAAGGAAACCCAGGAGGATGAC
The DNA here is from genome assembly GCF_900108415.1 of Selenomonas sp. KH1T6. Lineage (NCBI taxonomy): Bacteria > Bacillati > Bacillota > Negativicutes > Selenomonadales > Selenomonadaceae > Selenomonas > Selenomonas sp. KH1T6. The sequence continues at coordinate 4,867 of NZ_FNWN01000012.1, read as the reverse complement.
CTGGGGATTTGATGAGGCGGAGGCAAAGCATATGAATAAGTTTACCTCTCCTGAATATGGGGAGCGGCTAAAGGATATGTTTGATGAGATGGTTGTATATAAAGACTTGCAGGAAAGCAGTTTCATCAATGCGTTCAAATTGCCTTCCTTCATGCGGGATTGGGTTATGAAAAAATTCCAGGAGGAAGACGGAAGCATTGACCACGAGGCAACTGCAGACTATATAAAAAGATATATTCCCAAACAGGAGGATTGGAAATCTATAAAGAATCGGGTTGTCAATGAAAATGAGCGAGTGAGCTTTTTGGCTAAAGTCTCGGTGGACATTGATATTAAAACCCAGCAGGTTTCTTTTGATTTGCCTGATTTCAATCTATCCCACAAAGATACTGCTATTCCGGAGGGGACCTGGCAGCAGTGCAGCGAGGCTTTGCTGAAGGCTGATGAAAATTGGGGGGTGGTGGAGCTGGGCTACCAGCCACCCTTGGGCAAGAGCCAGCCGGGTAAGATTATCTTGACGGGGTTCAAGGACTTCCGCCCTTACAGAATTGATCTTGATGAGTTCAGGGAAGCTGCGCATCAGTTTAAGATGGAAGAATGGATAGATATTGTACTGGGGGCAATAGACTATAATCCTGCGGGGTATATGGACATTGGACAAAAGCTGGCCATGCTTACCAGACTCCTGCCCTTTGTGGAAAAGCGGCTGAATCTCATTGAACTGGCTCCCAAGGGCACAGGCAAGTCATATCTCTTTGGTTCCGTGAGCCGCTATGGCTGGCTCTCCTCTGGCGGGGTTATGTCCAGAGCCAGGATGTTTTACAATTTGGGAAAGCGCACAGATGGCCTGGTGGTGGGCCATGATTTCGTGGCGTTGGATGAGGTGCAGACCATCAGCTTCACAGATGTAGATGAGATGCGGGGAGCCCTGAAGGGCTATATGGAAAAGGGTAAATGCACCGTAGGTGAAAAGGAAGTAGTGTCCGATGCCGGCATAGTGCTTTTGGGCAATATCAGCTCAGATTTGATGACGGCAGATATGAGGGAAAATGTCTTCCAGGAACTGCCGGAGGTGTTCAAGGAAAGCGCTCTCATAGACCGTTTCCACGGTTTTCTGCGGGGGTGGGACTTGCCGCGCATGACCGAGGATTTGAAAGTTAAGGGCTGGGCGCTGAACTCTGAGTTCTTTTCCACTGTCATGCATGAAATGAGGGAGGATCCTGTCTATCGCACTGTGGTGGACCAATGGGTCATTGTGCCTGAGGGGGCGGATACGAGAGATACGGAAGCCATAAAAAGGATTGCTACTGGGTTTTTGAAGCTGATTTTTCCCTATGTGAGGAAGCCGGGTGATATAACGGATATGGAGTTCAAGACATATTGCCTGTCCCCGGCCTGCCGCATGAGGGATACCATCCGCTATCAGCTGGGCTTGCTGGACAGCGAGTACAGGGGGAAATCTATCCCCGCTTTGGAAGTGAGGAATATAGGAAATTGAAACGTAAAGAAGAACATATCTGCGCAGCTTGTGGCAAAGGACCTCTTAGCAAGGATGAAACAGGCATCAGTAAAAAGCTCTTGGATGATGATGTTTTTTACTGTCTGGACTGTTTGTCTGCCTATTTTGAAGTGGATGTGCAGGATCTCCTGGATAAGATAGAGGAATTCAAGGAGCAGGGCTGCACACTGTTTGCTTAGGAAGTTGAGGCCATGAAAAAGATGATTTATGCAGACCACGCTGCTACCACCAGGCTGAGTGAAGCGGCGTATCAGGCCATGATGAAGTACCTGGAGCGGGACTACGCCAATCCATCTTCTTTGTATAGCCAGTCAATATATGCGCGTCGGTCTTTGGGAGAAGCTAGGGAGAAGATAGCAAGTCTTATTGGGGCAAAGCCACAGGAGATATATTTCACCTCAGGTGGTACGGAATCGGATAACTGGGCTCTGAAAGGAGTAGTGGGAGCGCAGCCTGGAAAACTTCGGCGCATTGTCACCTCCAGCATCGAACATCATGCTATACTTCGCCCTTGTGCCTTTCTTGAGGAGTGGGGGCATGAGATTGTCCACATTGGGGTGAGCCGGGAAGGTGAAATAGATTTGCCAGCCTTTGAGAAGGCTATGGAGGAGAAGCCAGCCCTGGCTTCGGTGATGCTGGCAAATAATGAAATAGGCACGATACAGCCTATAGCAAAATTGGCAGATTTGGCCCACGCAAGCCAATGTCTTTTCCATACGGATGCAGTGCAGGCTGTAGGGCATATACCCGTGGATGTAGAAGGGGTTGGCGTGGATATGCTTTCTGCCTCAGCCCACAAATTTGGCGGTCCCAAGGGCATAGGCTTCCTGTATGTGAGGGAAGGGGTTGTGCTGTCGCCCCTGCATCATGGCGGTGCACAGGAAAGGAGCTTTAGAGCAGGGACGGAGGATGTGGCATCTATTGTAGCCATGGCGGCAGCTTTGGAGGAAAGCTGTTGCCATATGGAACATACTACGGCTCATTTGCATGAACTGGAAAGAATTGTTCTGGGAGAAATGGATAAGAGCGGCATTGCATACCTTAGGAACGGCGGCAGCAAAAAACTGCCTGGGCTTTTGAGCCTTTCCTTCCCAGGACAGGAGGGGGAAAAGCTCCTGCATCGCTTGGATCTTTTGGGGGTTAGCATTTCCACAGGTTCTGCCTGCAATTCCCGCGAGACGGAAATTTCTCATGTGCTCCGCGCCATAGGGCTGGAGGAAGAATATGCCAAGGGGACTATACGGATTTCCCTGGGGGCAGAGAATACTTGTGAAGAAGTTTGGGCACTTGCTAAAATATTGAAAAAGGTTTTGGGATATTTATGAAAAGAGAGCCTCACCTTGCGGGAGCTCTTGTGTCATAGCGTTTTTACGAATTGACGTTTCTGGTTGCACGGTGGTAAAATATGCCTACTTGGAGGCTGTTTCCTCCAGAGCGAACGCGGCATATGGATAATGCCGTTATCGATGATGCATAATGATGGTCATGCTGGTCGAGGCTGTGCCTTGGCGTAAATAGCAGAAAAGGGAGTGGTGCTTCTGCACCACAAGAAAAATGGGGAAGGCACTTGTGGCCTTACTAAAACAGCCGAATATAGCCAGGCTGCTGGAAAGGTTTTCCTTTCCGGTTGCAGTTGCGCTATGGTCAATGGCAGCTTTCATAGTTGTTGTTGTTGCGTATATCTGCTTGGTTTTGCTAGGCTATGCTGACATCCGGCCTTTGTTGCTGGTGATAACAGCGTTCCATTAATCCCCCGACGGCATTCCGGGCATGAAAAAACCGCCCTGCGAGGCGGTTTTCCGGATGTCGGTGGCCATCAGCGCTAGCACCGCTGTTTGTATGGCCGAAAATCATATTCGAAAGTGCAAATACGTCAAGGCGACCATCGTTGTGGTTCGCTCTTTTTTTATGCTCTAAATATAACAAATTCTCATATTGAAGTCAAGTTGATACCAGACATTCATGTATGGGGCTTTTTTGCAGAAAAGAGCAGGGATGATTGACAGTTGTCAGCAATAATTGCTAGAATAAAGTGGGAATTATTTGAAAATCATAGCTGGGGGGCGTGTGCGTTGGGAGATATTAAAATCGTCTTTTCGGACATAGATGGTACTTTTTTGAATGGTGACAGCCAGGTGAATCCCAGGACGGGGCAGGCGGCCAGGGCTTTGGCAGCGAAAATGCCCTTTGTGCTGGTGTCGGCCCGCATGCCTGAGGCCATTTATCCAATAACCAATGAAATCGGCATCAAGATTCCCGTCATCAGCTACAGCGGCGCCCTGGTGCTGACGGAGAAGGAGGAAGTCCTCTACGACAAGCGCATGACGGGCACGGATACGGGCATGGTGCTGGGGGTCATCCAGCGGGACTTCCCCCAGGTGACCCTGAATTATTACGCTGGCCGTCACTGGTATGTGGAGGGCATTGACGAGCGGGTGCAGACGGAAATGGATATCACCAGTGCCACCGCCGAAGTGCGGGATTTCGAGGAAATACTGCTGGCAGAGGAGATGCCCAACAAGATCCTGGTGATGGCTGACCCGGAGGACTGCGAGAGAATGGAAGCGGAGCTGTCGGAGAAATTCCCCTCCCTGCATATCGTGCGTTCCTCCGCCTTCCTGCTGGAAATCATGGACAAGAGCGTCAGCAAGGCCACGGGCATCAAGGTCATGCTGGAGCATTATGGAATTGCGGCAGAAGAATCCCTGGCCTTTGGGGACAATTACAACGATGTGGAAATGCTGGAGTTCTGTGGCAGGAGCGTAGCCATGGGCAATGCCCCGGAGGACATCAAGAAGCTGGCAGATGAAGTGACCCTCAGCAATGATGAAGACGGGCTGGCAGAGTATCTGGTGAAGAATGGGATTATCTGCTAAGGAACTGTTGCTAAGGAATTGTTGCTAAGGCGCTCGGGGCACAGGCATAGCAACGCTTCACTTGGAATTTTACCATAGAATCTAAGCTCCCACTGCGCGTTGCTCTGCTTCGAGGCTGTCCCAAATTCTGTGTAAACTCCATATCGTGATGTAAAATTGTTATTAAAACAAGAGGTTTAAGCCCTTGTCACTAATACCAACCATATTTCTCTCTGCACGTCAAGAAATCCTTGAACGTGCAGATTTTTTATTCCGGAAGCCTGTCTTCATAATAGACGGCCAGCTGGGCATGGATAATGCTCCAATCCTGGCGGCGGCCTGTCCATTTCTTCGTTATGTCCATCATGGCAAGGTAGAGCATTTTCAGCAAGCTGTCATCTGTCGGAAATACGGACTTGGATTTCGTCACCTTGCGGAGCTGGCGGTTGAAGCCTTCTATGGTATTGGTGGTATAGATAAGTCGCCTGAGTTC
>NZ_FNWN01000059.1:0-9718 GCF_900108415.1 Selenomonas sp. KH1T6 | reverse complement strand
TCGCCAAAGCTGGTGCGGAGATTCTTGCGGCTGTGGCCGTTACGGCTGTTGTCCGTATCCTTGTTCTTGTAGTCATACTTACCATAGCCCAGGGAGTCATCCAGCTCTGCTTCAAGGCCATTCTCCATGAACTCTGCTATAGTTTCCTTAAATAAGTTCTGAATGTCCTCCATGCTGGTGACGTTGCTTTCTTGCAGCAGTGCCCGAATCTTCTCCCGGCGGGCTTGCTCTTCTGGGGTGCGTGATTTTCTGCTCATAAAAATACCTCCCAAGTGATGTTCCCATTTTACATCACTTGGGAGGTTTACACAAAATCCGGGGTAGACTCACAGGCCGCTCCTCATATGACGCCCCGACATACACCGATTTTCGTGTATGCCGGGGCGTTTGCTATCTGCTTCTGTCTGTGCTGCTCTCCTTGGCAGCCTCCCTCTCCCTGTTCACCTCCCCTACCATTTTCACGGCGTACTGTCCTTCCTTCTCCCACACAGCCATGGGAGCCTTGGTGTCCACCAGCTTCAGGACTTCTCTTTGGGTGGCTCCGTTATCCATGCAGAAAGCTATGGCCTTGCAGCAAGCTGCCTTGTGGTCATCCTTGTCTGTCATATTGGGGCTGTTGTAGGCGTTCCAGTAAACTTGCATGAACTGGGTGGTCATGTTTGATGAGGCTGTGCGGATGGTTACAGCTGTTTCGTACATGGCATCCAGCCGCTCTCTGGCCTCCTTCATCTTCGGCAGCAGTTCCTTTGCCTTCTGGTGAACCTCGTCAATGCGGTTGCTGGAGGCCAGTGCCCCATTTACTGGGCAGGTGCTGGCCAAGTCTTCCATAGCTTTGCAGCTCATTTCCGCATCTTTGAGGACAAGGCGGTATCTGGCGTTTATGTCAGCGGATTTCTTATGCCAATAATCCTCTTCGATATAGAGAAAATCATCATCGTCAGCAATGACCGGATAAGTATCAGTGCTAGGCTCGGTTTCATCATGGAAGCCGGGTGGAATTATCTCCACATCATCATAACGTTCTGCAGATTTATTGTGGGCAAAGTCCGTAGGCGAAGGCACTACGGTAAAGCTGGGCCATTCTTCCTTGGCTCTCATGCACTGCCAGAACCTTTCCTTGGACAGCAGGGCATCCAAGCCCTTCTGGGGGAAGTTGTCTGCTATTCGTTCTTGGGCATAAATCTCAAGCTGCTCCTGCAGCTCCGAGCGGAACAAATCATAATTACCTGTCGCAGTACACACATCTACCTCTATAGCCTCCCTAAGGCCAAAGTCACTGTAAAATTCTTCATATGGATAGCCTTTTACATGTTCAGCATAGTTGGAGTGTGCCCCTTTGTCAGAGGGAACATAGCAGGTGAACTTGATGTCAGGACGGTCTTCCTGAATGTTGTAGCAGGCATCTATGTCTATACATACATCACCTGCATGAACCGTGCCGAAGGATTCCTGCTGTTGCTTAGTTCCCCGTTCCATGTATCTGCAGAGACTTTCAAAGTCATGCTCTGAAAGCTCCGAGGTGTCCACATTTATAAGCTTGTCCCTCGCGACATCTATCTTATTGGCAAAGGAACTGCCCAAGGTGGTATAGCTGAGTATCAGCGGTTCCCCGGCGGGGCAGTATTCATCCGGGCTGGAATACTCAATACTATCCCGAAGAACCGGGTACTTCTTCAAATCCGCTTCCAGACTTTTTATGACATCTGCAAAGCTCCTGAGGCTGATGTCCTGCTCCTGAATTTCTGCCAGAAAGCTCTCTACCTCATCTTGATTCCTGCCTACTGACACCATACCAGAGTTATGGCTGATGGAACTGTTGACAAGGTATCTGGTAACTGGCCCTGCCTCGTCCAACCTCGGCAGTTCTTTAAGATGTGGCACCTCTCTTCCATGGGCATCCACATATTCCTGGGCTGCTTTTATAGAGTTCTTGCCCGGTATATCTACAGCTTCCTGCGGCAGAAGCATATTTCCAGCCAGCTCTCCCTGCCGGTAGTAAACGGTATAGTGCTTGCCATCTTTGGGGCGTTCTATGTCAATGTCTGTTACTATTGTTCTCATGGTCGATACCTCTTATCTCGTAGCAGCTTCTTCCTTGGGTGCCGTATGCTCCTTGCAGAAGCTCCCTGCCAGCACATTGTCTTTAAGTTTCTTGGTGTATTCCTGTTTATCCCCTTCCAGCACGGTCATTCTGGGGCTGAGCTTGAAAAGTGTGATGGTGGCCCGGTCAAGGTCGGTTTTGTCCACATAGCCGTTCTTCTCGCAGCTTTTGTGGGCAACGGCTTCCAGAAAGGCTTCATCTGCCTTTTCCCAGCCCGCTTGGTCAGCGGAGCGGAGACTGGAAAGGCCGTATTTCTGGGCGTTATCGAATATGAACTTCTGGTAATCATCCTCTACGGTGCCGGTGTTTTCCTTGCTCAGTGGGGACCCGGCGAAGTAGGCTTCATTGAAGCTCTTCATATAGGCATCGTGCCGCTCCATCCCCATGGCCTCCCTGTCGGCAGCAATGGTTTCGGCTATCTTCACATTGGATACGGCTTTCATCAGCTCAATATCCTTGAAGGGCTTCACATTGATTTCCTGAAAGCCAATGCTGTCCACATAGAAGTAACGCTCATTGACCTGCACCACATCGCTCATGGAAAGGGCTGGCATGACTTTCCCGGAAGGTCTGTCATCGGCGTTGTGCTTGGCATAGATGTCTTCCAGAATGGAGGAAACATCATCATCCTTGGGGCTGTAAGCCTCCTGCCATTTCTGTTCGTATTTCTTGAAATCCATGGGATTGCTCTTGTCATGAGCAATCTGGGCATCCTTCCAGCTGTCAAAACGCCAATCGCTGCCCGCCTGTAGCTGGTGGATGGCCACATAAAGTTTGCTGGCTGCTTTTCCCGGCGTGGGGGTGATGGCCTTGGGCTTGGCTGCCTCCGGCTCTTTGGCCGGGGGAGCAGGAGCCTTGGCTTCTTCGGCAGATTTCTCAGGTTCGGCAGCTGCCGTTTCTTCCTGCTTTTCCTCTTCGGCCTTGTTCTGTAGCTTCTCCTTCATCAAATCCCGCACATAATCCTCAAGGTAACGGGCAATCTTGGAGGCATCATTGGCCGCCTTGAATATTTCTGTCTTATCGTTCTTCAAGGCTTGGAGCCAGCTTTTCACATAGGCGGCGTGGTTTTGTGTGTTCATGGGAATGCCCAGGTCAGCAGACAGGAAAGTGGAGGCCAGCTCTGCCCGCAGTTCTTCCTTGGCATAGGTGGATGAGCCGAATGTGGTGCTGCCCATGCCGTGACGGTTCAGGCGGCTGCTATGGCCAGTCCAGTGCCCCAGTTCGTGGAGGGCTGTGGCGTAGTAGTTGGCAATCTCCGGGAATGCTTCGGGCTTGGGCAGGTGTATTTCATCTGTGCTGGGCTGATAATAAGCTCTATCTGCTTGGTCATTGAAAATCTTTGCCCCGGAGTTTTTCAGCATGGCCTCGGCGATTTCAATCTGGTCATCGTGGGTGTAACCTACTGCTTTGGGGACATATTCCGGGATAGGCTCGTACCTGATGACAGGCTCCATCTTCGGCTCCATAATGGTATTGCCGTCCTTGTCCTTCCCCGGCACCAATACGGGCTTGCCTTCCTTGTCATAGACCGGGGCATATTCCTGATTTCCCTGCTCGTCCTTCACATAGGTCATGCCAAGGCAGCAGTCGGAGGCGTGGAAGACACGGTAGTACCTGTTCGTCCAATGCTTCTCATCCTCCGGCAGTTCATTGCCCTCAAGGTCTTTATCTGCATAGAACCCCATGCGAATGAGGGTGGACTTGGCTCCCTTCTTAATGGAATAGCCCATGTCCTTAGCCTGTTTGAAGGTGAAGAAACGAGGGTCTTTGCTGTCCCCATGCTTCTTCATCACGATGGAAAGGCGAAGGAGGTTGTCTTTGTAGTACGGCCTCCCGGTCTTGCCATTCATGGGCACGGCGGCAATGGCAGCCCCTACCTTGCTGTCCCAGCCCTGCTGCCAAGGGGTGGTTCCTTCTTCGATAGCCTTGATGATGTCATTGGTGACTTCCTGATAGTAATCCATCTTTTCCGTTGCCATGGGTCAGTCCTCCTTCTGCTGGGCATGGTATGCTGCCATGATATCTTTGGTGTACTGAGCTTCCGTGACCAGCTTCTCCCCGTCCCAGATGTTCTTTTCAGAGGCCTCGGCGTAGTTTTCATCGGTGATGGCATCTTCTGCTTCCTCGGCGATGCCCTGTGCCTTGATTTCCTCTTCGGTCATGGTGTATATGCTGTCGCTCATGTGAATTGCTCCCTTCTATAGCTATGAATTATCTTGCTGCGGCTGCCTCGGCCTGAACGGCCTTGTATTCCGGTTTCTTCATTTCGGCCATGGCTTTGACCTTGACCTCGGACAGGAGATTTGTGATGCCCTCTTCCTTCTTCCCGGCCTTCACCAGAAAATCTACCAGCTGGCTCACGGCCTTGTCCCGATTTTCATCTTTAAGGAGACTGTTCAGGTCAAGGAGGTGGTTATCTGCCTTTTCCTCTGTCGGTTTCTCACTCTGGCTGGGGGTACTCGTCCTGCCGTAGATGGCCTCCCTCTTTTCATTGATGGCCGCTGATTTTTCCATGAGCCTGTCCTTTTTCTCCTGCAAGCTCTGGAGGCCTTTGTCAAAGACCCGGGCAATCTTTCGGATGCCGCTGTCCACCACGCTGTAGGCCTTGTCCTTGGCAGCATTGCGGATACGCTTGGGGGTGTCAATCACATCCCGGTATACCTTGTGAACGGTACGGCGGGTGTGCTTGAAGAGCTTGCCATAGTTCCGTCCGGGCTGCTGGGCACGGTTGTAGATGATATTGGCTTCCTCCAAAAATTTGATGGCCACAGCCATGCTCTGGGCAAACTGCTCCGGGGAATAGCCCTGCACGGAAGAACGCATATCGGCCAGTTCCTGCCGGAGTTCCTGCATTTCCCGTAGCATATCCTGATTACGCCGCTCCACGGCAGTCAGCTGCTCCACGAGGTAGTTGTTGGCGTTTTTCAATGCCGCAGTACTGTGGTCTAAGGCCACGGCTCTGTCTTCCGTGGAGCTATTTTCCGACTGGTAGGTGCGGGAAAGATGGTTCAAGCTGTCGCACACTGCCTCATGCTTGGGCTGATACCCCTCCCAGATAGCCGGTTCCGGCCCGAAGCATTCTTCGGCAGTCCGGCAGTCTTCAAGATGCTGTTTAAGTTCCTCGGCAGGGGCAGCAATCTGCTCATAGGCCGCTACCGGGGCAGATTCCTTCACATCTTCCATATATCCTTCCATGGTGGCAACCAAGCTGGCGAAGTTCGCTTCATCCATCTCGGGCCCCTCATTCAGATACTCATTCATAGCGACATCCTCCTTTGGTTCTGTCTTGTGGTAACATAATCTCCTATCGGATCTTCGGCAGTTGGCATCGTCACGATATCAACGTCAATGAGTGCTCGCAGGCTCTCATCGGTGACCGGTTTATCACAGATGACTGTGATCCACTGACACCATCCCTTGCAGTATATAGCAGTTCTCTCGCCTCCTCGGGGGTATTGTAAATCTGATTAGGGGTTAGAAAACTATACAATGTTTTACTAAACGCAAAAAAGCCCATGACAGTTGGTGTTCTGTCATGGGCTGGGAGTCTATCACTCCCCAATGGAGCTAAATATCTGATTCAGTTTATCAAAGGTGCTTACCGCCACTCCAAAATCCTGCTTTTGGTCTGTGTATAGCAGGGTTTCATGTAATTTCTCATACCGTTCCCGGGCTGCTCCGTTGAACGCTTTCCGCCACATGGGGAAATCATAGGCTCCCAGTGGCGTATAGTCTGCTGGTGTATTACGCTTTTCAAGATAAAAACTATCTGTTTGCTTGGTAATCTCCAGCAGACGTTTAAGCTCTACCTTGTCATTGAGAAATTCTTGTATATCCTTCCGAGGAAAGAGCATAGCCACATCGTAAACGTGACGAATCTTCTCCGTCAGACTGCCACATATGGCATGACGTTTCACAGACATGACCTTATCCAAAAAGGTTCGCTCAATAGCCAAGGTATTGACGGTGACCTGTGATAAGCCAAATTCCTTGACTTCCTGAAGCATCCCTTTTGCTTCAAGAAATTCCTGCACATAGGTCTTTACAGACATAGGACGATAAGGGTCAGGACGAATACTGGAGCCTATTTCCAGCTTGATTCGTCCGTTAGCTCCGTTCTTGTCGTTGAACCATACATAGGAACTCTTGTTGCGGTCATTTCTCTCGCCCGTAATTTTTTCAAGCCGGAAGCCACTGGTCATAGCTTTTTCAACCTGTTTTAAGCGGCGGTCATACTGCTTGTTCCCCATTTCCTCCTGCGGAAGAAATGTGAGGTCTATATCTTCTGAAAAACGCTCAATGGAGCCGGGGTAACACTTGCTCAGAGAGGTGCCACCTTTGAAGACACAGCTATCGGCGTAGGGACTTTGGGTGAGCTTTTCCAGCATCATCACTATGTAATAGTCACGTTCAACAGCTACTGCCGGAATACCGATATACTCTGCCGTCAGTTCTTGAAGATCTTTGAAATCAGTGGGATTTTCATGTAGAAGCATAGAATTCCTCCATTTGCGGAATAGCATAGGCAGACAGTCGCGATAAATACTGCTGCAAAGTGTGTTTCGTATTCCAGAAGCCAAGGAAAGCAGCCAAAAATGCGATTGTTGATTTCTTGTATCTGCGATGCCTGAGCACTGTCAGAATAGCCTCTTCGGAATAGTTCATGGCAAATTTCTTCATATACTCAGCCAGTTGCTGGCGGTTGATGTCTTCGATGTTACGATAGTTTTGGAGGATTTCCAGCGTAGCGATGGCATTACAAATAGAGGCATCAAAATTCAAGTCTAGTCTGCTGACCTTTGCATTGCCAACTGTCTTTTTATTTTCCTGCAGTACATTGGAAAGCAACTCCACATTCTTGGAGATTTGCGTGGTCAGCCCATGCTGATGGAATAATCTGTAGCCGATTACCATTCCCTGCCCATTCTCGGTGTAATGGTCAATGATGGTTTGCTCCCCCAGCGGAACCACACCAAACCGAGAACGGCGTGGCCGATAATAAAGCCCTTTGGTAAGGTGGCATAGTTCCCCCCTCTGCGTAAGCCTCGTGAGGGTTTGATAGAAGGCCTGTTCCGAAAAGCTCTCCGGCAGCTGACTATATACCTGATTGGCTGTAAGTATCTTATTTTCTGGTTGTCTTGATATAAACTCTTCAATTGCCTTTGCCTGACTGTTCAAGTGGCTCACCTCCCCAGTATCTCTTTACCCAAGTATACTTATCACAGACCAAATATGTCAAGTAGAATTGATTTTTACTTGATGTAAATAAAAAATTCAGCTTGTAAACTGAAATGGTTTACAAGCTGAATTCAGTGGGATTATTTACCTAGCCATAGCCATAGATGCCGCTTCCGTCTTTTCTCCTACCAGCCTCCTTACATCGGCTCCTTTTATCATGCTCGGAGACAGTTCCTCAATGGTCTTATAGATGTCTTCGATGTCATTTTTGGTGAAATTCAGGATTCGCTGAGGCATAGACAGGTCACTGGGTCCGGGAAAATGCTCATCCATATATGCCTTGCACTTCTGCTCGTTATATTCCCATGTGAGGATTTCCCCCTGATACCCCTCGGTGGCCGAGACATCAAAGACTTCCTCAACGTGTTCCTGATATTCGCTGCCTGTAATGATGGGGATAGGCTTGGCGTTATCTGCCACCTTCCTCCCCAGCTTCTCCCAGATGGCCTTGGTAGCCACCGCACCGCTGGCACCTGCCGGAGCGTGGAAAAATAGATTGATTTGCTGGGTAAGACCGTACTTGTGGTACTTACCCATGGTAGACAGGAAGTCGATATAGCGTTGCTGGTTAGACTTCATGTCCAGGATGAAGCGGTCTGCTTCAGTCATTAGAGCATTTTTGCTTATCATGGATATGCCTCCTTCATAAGATGATTACATATCCATGGTAAATATGCTTAGGGGTTGAAAAACTATACAATGTTTTACTCTACGGTTTTCCATTAAAATATTAACATATATTAACATATATTGCAAGAATTTTCTGCTATTATTCTAAAAGGTGATTTCCTTGCCCCATCCTATTGAATAGGGTATAATGTCAGCAAAGGAGCACGCTCAATAAGCCTTTTTCCCTCTTCCAAGGCTTCCGGCAGGTAATCCTCCTCCCATTCCCGGCCAGCTTTCTCTATCTTCTTGATCTCCGACCAATCAGTGACAGGCTCTCCCTCCGATGTACGCAATGGTTCATGGAACACATGCGGGTGCCGCCTAATCATCTTGTCAGCGGCAGAACGTGCCACCTCCTGCAGATCAAACAGCCCTTCTTTCTCTGCCAGACAAGCATGAAAAATCACCTGTAACAGCAAATCTCCCAGCTCCTCCTTCAAGTTCTCAGCCTTGCCGGTCTCTCTGAGGATATTGATCCCTGCCAGCACCTCACAGGCTTCTTCGATACATCCGGGCTTTACACTTTCATGTGTCTGAACCCTGTCCCAGGGGCAGCCATCCTCAGATTGCAGCCTTCTCACTATGGCATGTAATCTCCCAACCTCATCCTGCTTCATGTATGAAAATCCTTTCCCGACCTTGTGAACGCTTACTCTAACAAAATTCTACCACAAATACTGTTGTTCTCCCATAAGCTATCTGTAAACGAACTGCTCTTTACTGTCGCAAAGAAATCATGTATACATTATCAGTAGGCCAAATGTCCTATATCTCCCCAATCTGCCATGCTATACTTCCTACACAAGAGAAAGGCCTCGCCGAATCCCCATTTCCGGCGAGGCTATTTTTCTACCCTTGCAATATCGACTCAAGACAATGCCTGCAAAATCACAGTCAGCGCGAGTTATACCTTTCAAATACTAATCAAGCTTCATCCGCTTCAAATATGCAGCTATATCCTGTCTGGCAGAGGGGATATCGCTGCTATAGATGTCAAGAATTTCCCCTGGGAGATGTGCCCCGGTGGTTTCTTTTATTTTCTCGATGCTCTCACTTATCCCGCCACCACCGTGGGTTACCACGGGAACGATACTTTTTCCATGCAAGTCATAATGCTCCAAAAAACCTTGGACAGCCATAGGCAGGGTGTGCCACCAAAGCGGGTACACTACAAAGACCACATCATAATCTGCCAGCTCAGGCAACGGCCCCACCAGCGCCGGAGCCAGATTCTCATCCAGTTCCTTCCTGCCCACCCTAGTGGTAGCACCATAGTCAGCAGGATACTTTTCCTTGGTGCGAATGGCATAAATATCGCCCCCGGCAGCATCATGAATCATGGCCGCTATCATTTCAGCGTTGCCGATAAGTGTCTCTTTGTCCTTCATAATGGAAGCCCCGGATACCGCATCCACCCCAGGTGGAAAATCCGTATTGCCTACCCGGCTGAAATACACCGTCAATACTCGCCCGGATACTTGAATCTTCTCCCCTTGTATGATGGTTTCTTTCTCCACCTTTACCTGATGAAACCAACGATCAAGATATGGCAAGCCAAAAATCCCCACAGTGGCCAGGACAAAGGCTGCTCCCAAAGCAATGAAGAACTTCCGTCCACGTATATACCTTCTGGCATGACACAGCAGATGGACGAAAAGCAAGACCAGTACACTAACAGCTGACAGCAAATGCACTGAACGCCAGTTCCAT
>NZ_FNWN01000028.1:0-33981 GCF_900108415.1 Selenomonas sp. KH1T6 | reverse complement strand
AGAAGTTCAGAAAAACTGTAAGTAAAAAAGCATGGCCATGAACGGTCATGCTTTTTTCATTTACGTGCTACACCAGATGGTTTACCGCTTACTCTCAAAGAGAGTGTGTGTGAATAAAAGCTGCGGTGCAACTCCTGCCATTTTATTTGCGGTTAGTAATAGAAATCTCAATCTCTTCTATCAAACATTCATGATTCTTACTCTTCTTATCATAGCTAACCCCCACCAGCAACACCTTCCCCACATACCCATCTAACGCCCGCAGATACCCCTTCTCCTTGATCTGCCTGATAGCCGTATCGGCGCCCTTATCCCACTTTAACTCCACCAGCAGAGCCGGGAGGTCGGCGTGGTGGGGCTTGGGGAGGAAGACCAAGTCGGCGAAGCCCTTGCCGGTGGGGAATTCTCTTATGAGGGTGTATTTCTGTCTGGCGGCGTAGTAGGCCAGGGAGACGGTGTAGGCCAGGGCGTTTTCGTCGTTGTAGGTGAGGTGGCTGGTTTCCATATGGGCGGCTTCTAGGCCCGCGGCTACATTTTCTGCCTGCAGGGCGAGGGTGTCGGTGAGCAGCTGGTCTGAGGCTTTGATGGCTTTGGCTACGGTGTCCCAGCCACCGGCTTTGGTGGCGCTGGCGTATTCTTTCAGAATCTCCTGATTGGGGATAAAGACGCTCTCTGTGTCGAAGTCATAAGCCAGATACCCCAGATGCACTAGCAGGGTCAGCACATCGTCCATGCCGGTGAAGGTGGTCATGTCGTTGGCGAAGCTGGAGGTATCCACCTTGCGACGCTCTCCTGCCATCAGGGCGATGATGGCTTCCCGCAGGCCGTCGTAGTTCATGTCGATGTAGACCTTCAGTGCCTCGAAGGTCTCTGTCTGGTTCCAGTAGGTGCTGTACTTGTGTGACAGCATGCTTTGGACAACGGAGCGGGGGCTGTAGATGGAGCCTGCTTCATTGAAATGGTAGCCATCATACCAGGTCTTGCACTCCTCAAAGTCCATCTGATAGCGCTGGCACAGCTTTTTGACTTCGGCTTCGGTGAAGCCGGTGTATTCAGCCAGGGGCCCGGCATCGGTCATGGAGAATTCCCGGAACATATTGAGGGCAGAGTGGGTGCCGTATTTTTTGATGGGCAGAATGCCGGTCATATAGGCCAGCCCCACGTAGGCCTTGTCCTTCAGCCAGGTTCGCAGGAAGTCGAGGTATTTTTCCTGCCAATCCTTTCTGTCTTTGTACTCCCGGAATATGCAGTCCCATTCATCAATCACGATTACAAAGGGGCGGCGTGTATTTTCGTATATATCAGACATGCTTTCTGCCAGATCGGTATCATCGAAGTAGTCAACATCGGGATAGGCTTTCAGCAGATCACGCAGGACACGCCTTTGCAGCAGGTTCAAGAATTCTAGCATATCCTTGGTGCGGCTGAGAAAATCCTGCATATTGAGGTGGATGACATCATATTTGCCGCCATGCTCTGAGAAACTTGCGTCATGAGAAATGTTCATCCCTTGGAATTTTTTTGTATCTACTGTGTGGTCATAATAGGCTGCAATCATATTGGCCGCCATAGATTTGCCGAAGCGTCTGGGACGGCTGACGCAGACATAACGATTCGCTGTTTTGAAAACACGGTTGAGGTAAGCAATCATGGTGCTTTTGTCTACATAAATTTCAGATTGGCAATCCATGAGAAATTTGTCGTCTCCAGGGTTCAAATATATTCCCATAATCTGGCCACTCCTTTGTTGGTGAGTATACAAAAAAGGAACTGCCTATGCAGTCCCTGCAATTTCATATGGAGCGGGCAATGGGAGTCGAACCCACCTCTAAAGCTTGGGAAGCTTTCATTCTACCGATGAACTATGCCCGCAATTCAACTGACTTGCTCATTCTACCATAAGTATCACAAAAATGCAAGTTGTCCACTGAGAAAGTTCTTGCTGACAGGGGAGAGGCTGCGGTATAATTATAGTAGGAAAGTGTCTTTGCTAGCAGGCAGAGGGCGGGGCTTTTCTGCCATGGCATTTTCCTAGGGTGCATGGGTTGGGCGATTCGTCCCGCAGGGACGTGGCGACGCATTAGCCTGTGCCAGGATATGACTTATAAGCGAAGAAAGGATGATGCTTATGACTATCGGAGGCGTTAATAGCCTCAGCACCCTGAACAGCACCCATAAGGCCATGCAGTCCAGCATGGCTAAGATCGCTACGGGGTCAAAATTCCCCAGTGCGGCAAATGGGCCAGCTGAGTATGGAATACTGCAGCGTATGTATTCCAATGCAGGAGCCATCAGCCAATCCAATGCCAACACCCAGACGGCCAGTTCCATGCTGAAGACGGCAAGCGGGGCCACGGATAATGTGGTCAATGCTCTCTCAGGCCTTCGGGAGAAACTGCTTCAGGCAGCAAACGGCACCAATGGGGATTCGGACCTGGCTACCCTGCAGAAATCCGTGGATCAGACCATCGCTTCCATTGATGATACGGTCAGCTCTGCTACCTACAATGGCAAGCAGCTTCTGAATGGTGAGCAGACCGTCACTGTGGCCGGTGCAGACGGCTACAAGAATGTCCAGCTTGGTGACCTTAGTTCCAAGGGGTTGGGCCTGACGGACAGTGAAGGCAAGTCCACCATCAACCTGACGGATTCAAAATCCATTGCTTCGGCTCTGGATAAAGTGGATGCGGCTCTTAACACTGCCCTTGACCAGGCTACCACCCTGGGCTCGGAGGAGCAGGGGCTGGATTACCAGTCTGCCAACTACACCACTCAGGAAACCAGCCTGTATGATTCTGCTTCCACCATGGGAGACACGGATATCGCGGCTGAGGTGACAAAACTGAAGAGCGCTGATGTGCAGAACCAGTTGGCACTCTTCGCAACGAAGATGCAGAACCACAATCGTGCCAGCGTTCTCTCACTTTTAAGCTGAAGTGAACCTTCTGCCCTCGCCCTGTGCGGGGGCTTTTTTCTATTGAAGGATTCTCTCCAATCAAGTAAAATATATGTAGCAGATAAATGAACGAAACAGAAGGGGTAACACAATGAAGCATGTGGTAGTGGATTTGGAAATGAATCCCGTGGACAGGGAATACAAGGAAATCAGGAAGCGGCTCAGCGGGGAGATCATCGAGATTGGGGCTGTGCGGCTGGATGAGAACTACCAGCAGGAGGATAAGTTCCGCTGCTATGTGGCGCCTGAGTATGGGTCAATCAGAAAGCACATCACTGAGCTCACGGGCATCACTCAGGAAATGGTGGCCGGCAGTGCTCACTTTGGCGAGGCTTTCAAGTCCTTTGTGGACTGGATTGGAGAAGGGGACACGAAAATCTATTCCTGGAGCATGTCTGATATCAAGCAGCTCAGGAAGGAATGCCGCCTTAAGCTGGAGGATTTCGACACGAATTGGCTGGACAGCCGCTGGGTGGACTTGCAGAAGGCCTTTGATGACCGCATCGGCCTGCACAACAGCCTGGCACTGAAGCACGCTTTGGGAGCCATGAACAAGGACTTTGAAGGCACGGCTCATACGGCTTTAGATGATGCCATCAACACCAGTGCCATTCTCACCCTTATGCAGGATGATGAAGAATTCCAGCGGGTAATGAAGCCCGTCATAGATGTGCTGAGTCCCAAGTCAGAGCTGGAAACCTCCATTGCCGATCTTTGTCCGGAGCTGGCTAATTTCCAGGTGGATTGATTTGCAGATGTACACTCTGCGAATACTTTTTGAAATAAAATCTAAATAATTCTTGTTAAATATGAAAGCCTGTGTTAAGATAAATGTACTTTATCAGCAGGCTTATTCTATTGCCTGCAAGGAGGGGATAGCTTGGCAACTATGGGCGTTTTAGGCCCCCGGGGAACCCACAGCGAGGCGGCGGGCTTCTATCTGTCGGAACAGATGCAGGATGTGGAACTGGTTATGGAGCCTGACATCTTTGACTGCCTGCAGGCGGTGGAAGATGGCGAGGTGGATATGGCCCTGGTGCCGGTGGAAAATTCCCTGGAGGGAGTCATCAGCATCACTTTGGACACTCTGGCGGGAAGTTCTTCCCTTACGGTGACCAGGGAGCTTATCTGGCCGGTGCACAACCAGCTGATGGCAAAATGCAAGCCGGAAGAGGTCAGCCGCATCTATTCCCATCCCCAGCCTATTTCCCAGTGCCGCAATTTCCTGCGGCAGCACTATCCCCAGGCGGAAATCATCAAGACCACCAGCACTGCCAGAGCCGCAGAGCTGGTGGGAGAGGAGCCGGCTTTCCTGGGCTGGGCTGCTATCTGCCCTGCCCGGGCAGGGCAGCTTTACGGCCTCACGCCTTTGGCTCGGGAGATACAGGACAATATGGCCAACTGCACCCGCTTTTTCCTGGTGGAGAAGCAGGGGGAAGCAAGTGAAAAGATGACAGTACCTGAAGATGTGGAGCAAAAGATGCTGGTTATCTGCCAGATAGATGGTTCCAAATCAGGTGCCCTTTACGAGGTATTGGGAGAATTTGCCCGTCGGGGGGTCAACATGACTCGCATTGAGTCCCGTCCTGCCCGCACAGTGCTGGGAGCATATATCTTTTTCTTCGATCTGGAAGTGGATACCTGCAGTCCGGAAGCCCTGCTGGAATCTCTGTATGAGGTAGAAAAAAAGAGCATCTGGCTGAAGAAGCTGGGGCCCTTTCCGGTGTTTTCAGCAGCAAACAAGTAATAGAGAAATAAATGAGGGGGAAATAAATAAATGGTCATTATCATGAATCCGGAGGCAACCGCCGAGCATATCAAAGGCGTCATTGAAGCCATCGAAGGAGCAGGCCTTGAGGCCAAAGTGATGGAGGGTACCCAGCAGAAAATCGTGGGTGTAATTGGCGACAAGAGCCGGCTGGCCTCTGTGCCTGTGGATGCACTGCCTGGGGTGGAGACCAGCGTGTCCATTTCCAAGAGCTACAAGCTGGCCAGCCGTGAGTTCCACCCCAAGTCCAGCAGCGTGATGGTAGGCGGTGTGGAAATCGGCGGTGAGGTGCCTGTGGTCATGGCAGGACCCTGTGCCGTGGAGTCCAAGGAGCAGCTCTTTGAGGCTGCGGAAATCGTGAAAAAGGGCGGTGCCCAGTTCCTGCGGGGGGGCGCATACAAGCCCCGCACTTCCCCTTATTCCTTCCAGGGGCTGGAGGAAAAGGGGCTGGAGTATCTGGCTGAGGCCCGGGAGCGCACCGGCCTCAAGGTGGTTACCGAGGTCACAGTGGTAGAAGCTGTGGAAAGGGTGGCTCATTATGCAGATGTGCTGCAGGTGGGGGCCCGCAATATGCAGAACTTCGGCCTGCTGAAGGCTGTGGGCAAGTGCGACAAGCCAGTGCTGCTGAAGCGCGGCCTGGCGGCTACTCTTGAAGAGTGGCTCAATGCCGCCGAGTACATCATGAACGAGGGCAACCCCAACGTGGTGCTCTGTGAGCGCGGCATCCGCACTTATGAGACTTATACCAGGAATACCCTTGACCTCAGCGCTGTGGCTGCAGTGAAGCATCTTTCCCATCTGCCTATCATCGTTGACCCCAGCCATGGCACAGGCAAGTGGCGCATGGTGAAGCCCATGGCCTTTGCCTCGATTGCGGCAGGAGCTGACGGCCTCATGATGGAAGTGCATCCGAATCCTGCCAAGGCTCTGTCTGATGGCCCCCAGTCTCTGACCCCGGAGAACTATTATGAGGTCATGGCAGGGGTGAAGAAGCTTTCCGGCTTCATGACACGCGAAGGCATCGAGCCTATGAATCTTCAGTGATAGGTGGTTAGCCTTGCGAGGCGTTCGGGGCACAGGCATAGCAACGCTGCACTTGGAATTTTACCATAGAATCTAAGCTCCCACGGCACCGCCTGCGGCGGTTTGTGCTCGCTAAGATTTATGGTAAATTTCCACACGTTTCGCTTATGCTATGCCTGTGCCCCTCACTTGGTTGGCATCAGGTTGGAAAGGACCCTCTCTATGCTAAAATTATGGCATAGTAGGGAGGGTTTTTCTTGTGTTGAATAGAAATAAGCAAAGATTAGGTATAGTATATCAAGCTCGAATAAATATATTGGTGAAGAGGTGAGCAACCAGTGTATGAAGTAAACCTGCGAATCATGTTGGCGGGGCTGTCGCCTGAGGCAGCTGAAGCCATTCAGCAGATACCTGCCCGGGAGAGATTCAGCCATGGTTTTGCCCTGGCCAGCCGGTTCTCCGAATGCCCCTTGCAGAGTGGTGCTTTTGATGTGGTGATATTTACAGAAGAAGCCATGGAGAGCCTGAGCCTGCCTCTGGTCTGCCAAAGTGCAGGGGAAAAGGCCCGCTGCATACTGGTGACCTCCCACCCCCAGAACATAGCCAAAGAGGAACTGGAACTGCTGGACGAAATCTGGCCTGCTCCTTTGACGGAAACCATAGCGGCCCATTACTTTGACCGCTTTGCGCAAAAGCTCAAAGACATCAAGGAGGCCTGGCTCTGCAGGACTTACTGGCAGACCACCATCAACACTTCTCCTGACCTTATCTGGTACAAGGACAAGGTGGGGGCGCATCTGGAGGTAAATGATGCTTTCTGTGAGGCCGTGGGCAGGGAGAAGAATGATATCCGGGGTCGGGGGCACTACTATATCTGGGGACTGACCAAAGACCAGTATGAAAAGGGCGAATTTGTCTGCAACGAGACGGAAGAGGCAGTGATGAAGGCAGGCCGGGCCATGTGCTTCAACGAACATGTCCTTTCCAAACGCAATGGCATGCGGCGGCTCCGCACTTTCAAGTGTCCCTTGTTTGACGAAGATGGCACCATCATGGGCACCGTGGGGGTGGCCATGGATGTGACCCGGGAGCGGGAGTACCAGAAGAAAATCATCGCTCTCACCCGCCACGACCCGCTGACGGATTTGCCCAACCGCCGCTATTTCTACGACTATGTGGAAGACCACTTTGACGAGCCCAAGCATCTGGTGGAGTTTGATATAGACAATTTCAAGCTCTTCAATGACCGCTTTGGCCATCAGGTGGGGGATGAAGTGCTGCTGGCTTTTTCCAGGACTTTGGAGCAGGCCTTCAAGCAGGGCTTTGTGGCCCGCTTCGGCGGGGACGAGTTCCTGGCTCTGTTCTGCGGGGATTACACCCGGGAACAGGTACGCCAGGGCATCAGCAGGTTCCAGCATTTGCTGAAGGAAAAATCCCTTTCCCTGCAGACTGGCAGGGTGAATTCAAGCATAGGCATTGCCTATGATGCCACCGGAGTGGTGCCTATTGATGACCTTTATCAGCGGGCAGACCAGGCCCTTTATGCTGCCAAGAGCAGGGGGAAGAACTGCGTGGTGGAGTGGTCGCCGGAATTGAAGAAAGAACTGGCTGAGCTGAAAGAATAAAATAATCGTTGTGTTCAAAGGGATTTCTAATCTTTTGACTGTATACTGGCAGCTGTAAGATAAACAAGGATTTGAGGAGGAAAGAGAATGAAATCCAGCGTGAAAAAAATTGCAAGTCTGGCTTTAGCAGGCGTTTTTGCCATTGGTGCGGCAGGCGTTTTTGTGCCTGCAATGGATAATGTGACCTATGCACATGAGCGCTATGAAGATGGCAGCTCTAACGCTTACAGCCATCGCGTAAAGGAAGAACAGCAGCGCCATGACAGTGCTGTCCGTGCCATCCGCCATGAGTACCGCAAGGATGGTGACGAGAAGCGTTACCATCGCCGCATGAAAGAGGAACAGGAAAGGCATGACCGGGCCATGGAGGAGATCCGCCATGACTATGACAGGCATGCCCGTCATGGACATCATTATTGAAAGAAAGTTGACCGCTGGATGAATCCGGCGGTTTTGTTTTTATGGCATAACCAGTGTAATTGCGCTATAACTCGGAAGAAGATGTCCTCTACCTCCATAGGTGGTGGTGGCGAATATCATAACATACAGTGAGATAATATCTCCCGCCTCGTTGAAACGCCAAGTGGAAGTTTTGCCTATGGCAAAACTGGAACAACGGCGTTATAATAGAATAGAGTTATTGTGTACAGTGGTTAGATTCCAGGAAGCAGGTGAGAGATTATGCCCATTAAGATAGATGGTATGTCCACCTCCGGGCCGTCGGTTTCCGTTTTGCGCATGAATGATGAGCGCACCAGGGAGGCGGACTGGGATTTTAGCTCGGAACTTTTGGACCAGGAAGAGGCGTTGTCTGCAGAGCAGCTGGATAAGCTCATGCGGCAGATTGACGATCAGGGGGCCAGGCTTTCCCGCACTCCCACTTATGAGGAACTGCGTTCCTATAGGAGCCTGATCCAGCGCTTTGTGGGCGAGGCCGTCAACAATATGTACGAGCTCAAGAGCCAGTCGGGCTGGGACAGGATGGGCCGCCGCAAGGTCTATACCACCGTGCGGAAAATCGACAAGAAGCTGGAGGAAATGGCCGAGCAGATACGCTTGGGCCAGGCCACCCAGCTGTCCATCATTGAGAGCCATGATGCCATCAGGGGACTGCTGGTGGATTTGTATATGTGATATAGGAGCAGGTTTTGGCAGAGGAAATATCAGCGCCACAGCATTTTCATATCCGCTGGGAAGATGTCCTGGGACACGGGCGGCAGAAGGAAGAACTGCGACGCCTGCTGGTCCAGGGACGGCTTCCCCATGCCCTGCTTCTGACAGGCCCCGAGGGTGTGGGCAAGAAGCTGCTGGGGCGGGTGCTGGCGGCAGCGGTGCTCTGCCAGCAGCCGGTGGAAGGTGCTCCCTGCGGACTGTGCCCTTCCTGCCTGGCCATGGAGTCGGCCTCCCATCCTGATTATTATGAGCTTACGCCGGAGGTGCGGGGCAAGGGCACGAAGATCATCCGCATCGAAGCCATCCGGGAACTGACAGAATTGGCTGCACGCTATCCTGTCATGTCCGACAGGCGGGTGCTGCTGCTTGACGAAGTGGACTTGATGAATGAGCCTGCCGCCAACAGCCTGCTGAAGACTTTGGAGGAGCCCCCGGGGGAAGTTACCTTCATACTGGTGACTTCTGCCAGAAGTGCTTTGCTGGACACCATTATTTCCCGCTGCATGCCGCTGGCCTTTGGCGTGCTTTCCAAAGAAGATATTGTCTCTGCTCTCGTCAGACAGGGGGCTGCAGGGCATCAGGCGGCAGAGCTGGCTGCCCTGTCTGACGGCAGTCTGGGCCGGGCCTTGCAGCTTTATGCAAGCGGAGGCCTTGAGCGCCGGGACAGCGCCCTGAAGTTCTTGGAGGGGCTGCCGGGGCTGAAGATGACTGCTGTATGGCGCGAAGCAGAGGCCATGGGGAACTGGAGCAGGGAGGAGCTCTCTGAGTGGATGCTCTACTTCAATATGTGCCTCAGGGATATGCTGGTGCTCTATGAGGACGGCGGAAGTTACCTGATTTATCAGGAAGACTGCCGGGAGCGGCTGGCAGCTTTGTTGCCCTCATTCCCGGAGCGAAAGGTCTTCGCTCTTTTGGACTGCGTGAGGGAAATGCAGAAGAGGCTGGGCACGAATGTGAACCTCAGATTGCAATTAGAAGGATTTTTCATCCGCATGAAGGATGTTATAGATAGATAACAGGAGGATTATTTTGCAGACGATTATAGGTGTCCGCTTCAAGAAGGCGGGCAAGATATTTTACTTCTCTCCGGGCAATCTCACCATTGCTCAGGGGGATGATGTAGTGGTGGAGACTTCCCGGGGAGTGGAGTGCGGCAAGGCTGTGGTAGGCCCCCGGGAGGTGGAGGACAGCGAGATCAAGGCACCCTTGAAGGTGGTGCTGCGCATCGCTACTCCCCAGGATCATCAGCGCATTGAGGATAACAAGAAAAGCCAGCAGGAGGCTTTTGGCATCTGCGAGGCCAAGATTGCCGAGCACGGCCTGCCCATGAAGCTGGTGGAGGTGGAGTATACCTTCGATCTGTCGAAAATCATCTTTTACTTCACCGCTGACGGACGCATCGACTTCCGCGACCTGGTGAAGGACCTGGCCTCTGTTTTCCGCACCCGCATTGAGCTGCGGCAGATTGGCGTGAGGGATGAGGCCAAGCTCATGGGGGGCATCGGTTGCTGCGGCAGGCCTCTTTGCTGTGCTTCTTTCCTGGGGGATTTCGAGCCTGTGTCCATCCGCATGGCCAAGGAACAGAATCTTTCCCTCAACCCCACCAAGATTTCCGGCATCTGCGGCCGCCTTATGTGCTGCCTGAAGTATGAGAATGACTGCTATGAGAGCGGCGTCTGCGGCGGCTGTCACAAGAGCCGCGCTGTGCAGGAGCCGGAGCAGGGCAGCCGGGTGATTTCTGCTGAGGGAGAGGGCAAGGTGATCTCTGTCAATCAGCAGAAGCGCACCGCTACTGTGCTTTTGGATAACAGCCGTACCATTGTGGTCTCTTGGGAGGACATTGTGAACAAGGACGAGGATGAGGCGGAGAACACCGCGCCCTCCCGTGTTTTCAGACGCCCTCTGCCGGAGGACGATGAGGACGAGGCCGATGCCAGCCTTATTGCAGCTATTACAGAGCGATCTGCCAGGAATGAGTCTCTGGGGGGCGAAGAGGAAGAAGGTGGGCAGGGCGGTCACGGCAGGAGCCGGGAGCGCAGGAACAAGGACAGGAAGCCCCATGACAATAAGCCCAGGGAACGGCGCAAGCGTCCAGAGGGTGGCAGGGATAACCGCAATGCCAGCCGGGGAGAGCGTCGCAATCGGGATAATGAGGGAAGCGGGCGCCGTGAGCATAGCGAAAGAAGCAGCCGGAACCGCAACCGCCGCCCCAGACGTGACAGGAATGACAAAAGTGACCGCAGGGGCCGTGAGGACAGGAACCAGGAGCGTGGCGAGTGAGCACTGTGGAACTGCGGGAGCATGAGCGCCTTGACGATTTGATGTTCCGGGGGCGGAAGATCATCCAGAACACGGAGGAATTCTGCTTTTCCCTGGATGCAGTGCTGCTAGCCCACTTTCCCAGAGTGCATAAGAAAGACCGGGTGCTGGAGCTGGGCACCGGCACGGGGGTCATTCCCCTGCTGATAGCTGACTGCGCTGCCAAAGTGGAGGCAGTGGAGATAAGCCCTGTCATGGCAGAGCTGGCCCAGCGGAATATGGTGCTGAACCAGCTCACAGAGAAAGTCAATGTGCAGCAGGGGGATTACCGCTCCATTGAGGAGCTGTACCGCCCTGAGTCATTTGACCTGGTGCTGGCCAATCCTCCCTATCGTCCCGTAGGAGAGGGCCAGCTTTCCAAGCTCTCCGGGGTGGCCAGGGCCCGTCATGAGGTGACGGCCACTTTGAAAGATGTGGTGCGGGCGGCCCGCTGGGCTTTGCGCTTTGGCGGCCATTTTGCCATGGTGCATCTGCCGGAGCGGCTGGGTGAAATCATCACAGCCCTACATGAGGCCCAGATGGAAGTGAAGCGCTTGCAGATGGTGCAGCCCAAGGAGGGCAAGGCTCCCAATATGATGCTCCTGGAAGCAGTGGTGGGGGCGGCTCCCGGCGGCCTGAAGGTCCTGCCGCCGCTGATTGTCCATGAGGCGGATGGGGGATATACGGAAGAAATCAAGAAGATTTACGGCCTGGCCTGATAGGTCAGGCTTTTTCATGGGAGAAAGATTATGGAAGAAGCAAAGAAAGGCACTCTGTACCTCTGTGCCACCCCTATCGGCAATCTGGAGGATATGACCTACAGGGCAGTGCGTATGCTGGGGGAAGTGGAACTCATAGCCGCCGAGGATACAAGGCATACCAGGCAGCTGCTGACCCACTTCGACATTCACACGAAACTTACCAGCTACCATGAGCACAACAAGTTCGAGAAGGGGCCTGAACTGATAGATTACATGCTGGAAGGCCATGACCTCATCTGTGTCAGCGATGCGGGCCTGCCGGGCATCTGCGACCCGGGCAGCCATCTGGCGCAGTTAGCCATCGAAGCAGGCATCACAGTTTCCCCTCTGCCGGGAGCAAATGCAGGGCTTTCTGCACTTATCTGTTCAGGCCTGGATACAACTGCCTTCACCTTCATAGGCTTCCTGCCCAAAACCGCCAAGAAGCAGCAGGAGGTATTGGAAGGGGTAAGGAGCCATAAGGAAACCTTGATTTTCTACGAGGCGCCCCACCATCTGAAGGGTACGCTGAAAGTCATGGGCAAGGTCCTGGGCGGGCAGCGCAGGGCCGTCCTGGGCCGTGAGCTCACCAAGAAATTCGAGGAATTCCGCAGGGGCACCATCGCTGAATTGATGGCATATTACGAAGAAAATGAACCGAGAGGCGAGTACGTTATCATTGTGGAAGGGGCTGGGGAAGAAGCTGCTGCCGAAGAGCAGGAAGAAGCCCTCTCCCCGGCTGAACTTTGCCATAAGCTGATGGAAGAAGGCATGGCCAAGAAGGAAGCCATGCGGGAAACGGCTAAGAGATTAGGGCTTTCAAGGCGTGACGTTTATCAGGCAATGCTTGAATAACTGTTTGTAATGTGTAATAATATTTTCTATCTGAAAATGTTTCATTCGCATTGGTAGGAGGATTTGCTTTAAAATGACTGCTGAAAAGAAACCATTCTATATTACCACCCCCATTTATTATCCCAGCGCCAAGCTGCATATTGGCCATGCTTACTGCACTACGCTGGCCGATACTATTGCCCGCTACAAGCGGCTGACGGGGCATGATGTCTTCTTCCTGACGGGCTCTGACGAGCATGGCCAGAAGATCCAGCAGAAGGCTGAGGAGGCAGGGGTCACCCCTCAGGCTTATGTGGACAAGATTGTGGCAGGGTTCCAGTTCCTTTGGGAGAAGCTGGGTATTTCCAATGACGACTTCATCCGCACCACTGAGAAGCGCCATGAGAAGGTGGTGCAGGAAATCTTCCGCCGCATCTATGCCAAGGGGGACATCTACAAGGGCGAGTACAAGGGCCTTTACTGCACCCCCTGCGAGAGCTACTGGACTGAGCATCAGCTGGATGAGAACGGCTGCTGCCCGGATTGCCACCGTCCTGTGCAGGAGGTCACTGAGGAAGCCTACTTCTTCAAGATGAGCAACTATGCTGACAGGATCCTGGCCCATATTGAGAACCATCCAGAGTTTCTGCAACCTGAGTCCCGTCGCAACGAGATGATCAACTTCATCAAGCAGGGCCTTGAGGACCTGTGCATCTCCCGCACCTCCTTTGACTGGGGCGTGCCTGTGCCCATGGATGACGGGGACAAGAAGCATGTCATCTACGTGTGGTTCGATGCCCTGTCTAACTACCTGACTCCTATTGGCTTCCTGGATAATGAAGAGATGTTCAGGAAGTTCTGGCCTGCAGACCTGCATCTGGTGGGCAAGGAAATCGTGCGTTTCCACACCATTATCTGGCCCTGCATCCTGATGGCTCTTGACCTGCCGCTGCCCAAGAAGGTTTACGGTCATGGCTGGCTCATTGTGGATGGTGACAAGATGAGCAAGTCCAAGGGCAATGTGGTGGACCCCATCGCTCTTATTGACGAGTTTGGCGCTGACACTATTCGCTATTTCCTGCTGAGGGAAATCAACCTGGGCCAGGATGGCAATTTCTCCCGCGATGCCCTTATCGAGCGCATCAATTCCGATTTGGCCAACGACCTGGGCAACCTCTTGCACCGCACCCTTTCCATGGCCAAGAAGTTCCAGGGCGGCGTGCTGACGGCTCCTGTGGGCGAGTCCGACATCGACAAGTCTCTGAAGGCTGACGCAGCTGAGACTGTGAAGTTCTACCGTGAGAATATGGACAAGATGGAGCTTTCCGCAGCCCTTAAGAAGGCCTGGGCCTTCGTCAGCCGTTCCAACAAGTACATTGACGAGACGGCTCCCTGGGCCTTGGCCAAGGATGAGGCCAAGAAGCAGGAACTGGCCAATGTGCTTTACAACCTTTCCGAGTCCCTGCGCACCATCGCTGTGCTCATTTCTCCCTATATGCCCTTCACGGCGCCGAAAATCTGGAACCAGCTGAACCTTGAAGGTCTGAAGCCCTTCGCTGAGGTGCAGCTGACGGATGTGGAGAACTGGGGCGGCATTCCTGCCGGCCACCAGCTGGGCGAGGCAGAGCAGCTCTTCCCCCGCATCGAGGTGGAGAAAGAAGGGGCCGATGACAAGGCCGCTAAGGCTGCCCAGGCCAAGGCCAACAAGCTGGCTAAGCAGAAGAAGCGCGAAGAGCAGAGAAAGCTTAACGCTAAGAATAACTGAGTCAAAAATTTAACCACCCCACCCCCGAAGGGGGAGGGTGGTTTTTTGCCTCCACCGTTTACGGGGGAGGTGGCAGCCCGAAGGGCTGACGGAAGGGGGGGTAGGGGGCGAACACGTGTTTTCGAAGTGCATTGATCGGCTGTTCTTCCCCCTTCCACCACCTTCGGTGGTCCCCCTTCCCCGTAAACGGGGCAGGTAAAGTCTTAAAGATCATTGCGTCTATTATATGTCAGGAGTTTAGTATGGAATTTACAGATACTCACACCCATCTAAATGATAAAAAATTCTTAGGCCAGGAAAAAGAGGTGATTCAGCGTGCTCGTGATGCGGGGGTGACCCGCCTCATCAACTTCGGAGATACTATGGCGTCTTCGGAGCGAGCTGTGGAGCTGTCCCGGGAGTTCGAGGGCGTGTACGCCGGGGTTGGCATTCACCCGGAGGAAGCTTTTCCCATGACCACGGCTGATGATGACAGGCTGGCGGCCTGGACAGAGGAGGAGCGGGTTATTGCCATTGGCGAGATTGGCCTTGATTACTACTGGGAAAAAGATCAGGACAAGCGCCTGCTGCAGCAGGAAATCTTCATCCGCCAGCTTGATTTGGCCCGCCAGCTGCACCTGCCCGTCTGCATCCATGACCGTGATGCCCACGGCGACACCATGGCCATCCTCAAGAAGGAGGGCAGGGGCCTCAGGGGGGTGCTCCACTGCTTTTCGGGTAGCCTGGAAATGGCCAGGGAAGTGCTGAAAATGGACTGGTTCCTGGGGGTTGACGGTCCCCTGACCTACAAGAATGCAGCCAAGCTCCCGGAAATAGTCCAAGCCTTGCCACTGGAACGGCTGCTGATAGAAACGGATGCTCCTTACCTGGCTCCTGTCCCCATGCGGGGCAAGCAGAATGAGCCTGCATTTGTCACTTATGTGGCGGAGAAAATCGCAGGATTAAGGGGGATTTCTGTGGAAGACGTAGCTTATCAGACCACAGCCAACGCCTGTGAGTTATACGGCCTGAAATCATAAAATAGCAAAAGTGGTGGAGGATTTCACGAAAAGTGCCTCCACCACTTTGCTTTTCCCATTTTCCAGCCTTTTTTCAGGTTAAAGTGGGAGAATAAGACCTGACAGATTTGACAGGTCTAAATCTGTCGTGGTAAACTCTTATATGTTCTTCACAGTTCCTCTTTTTTTCAAGGGGGGATTGAATGAGTTTAAAGGGAAATCAAAGACTTACCGAAATCAAGAAAATCATCGTGTGCTCTATGCTGGTAGCCATGATGATGCTGAACACGGGTTTCACCCATGTCAGCCTGCCTGAAAACCTGCATCAGGTGACGGTGAATGCCGATGGCAAGACCATCACCTTTGACACCAACCGCACAAGCCCGCAGCTTTTATTAGCTAAGGCCGGCGTGAAACTTAGCGCCAAAGACGAATACGTAATGCACAAGATCGACGAAGCAAGAACCGAAATCAATGTTTATCGTGCTGTCCCGGTGACTATCACTTATGAGGGACAAAAAAAGGAAGTTCTGACTAGCAAACAGACAGTTGGGGACGCCCTTATCGAGTCGGGCTACAATCTGGAGATGGTGGAGGCCAATCCAGGGCTGGATACGAAAATTCGAGCCAATCTCGACATAGCAGTAAGCGACAGTGCCGCTAAACTCGAGGCACTTCGCAGGGAACGTGAAGAACAAGTTCAGACCTCACGAGGCATGCAGCGTTACAGCGCTGTGTACAATATGGAAGCTACTGCCTACCTTCCTACGGATGGTGGCGGAAGCGGCATCACGGCATCGGGCATGGTTGCCCGCCGGGGTGTGGTGGCTGTGGATACGGATGTGATTCCTCTGGGAACCCGCCTTTATATCCCTGGCTACGGTGAGGCTATCGCCGGTGACACCGGCGGCGCCATCTACGGCGAGCGCATAGACCTTTGCATGGAAAGTTACGGCGAAGCCATGGAGTTTGGCCGCCGCGATGTGACGGTTTACGTACTGGACTAAGAGAAAAACGGGCTGAGACAGATGCGAAAGCATTTGTTTCAGCCCGTTTTTTGCAGTGCTAAGGCGTGAGGGACAGGGGCATGGCAACGCTTCACTTGGAATTTTACCATAGAATCTAAGCTTCCACTGCGCTTTGCTCTGCTTCGCAGAGCGAAGCTTGTGCTCGCTAAGATTTATGGTAAAATTCCACACGTTCCGCTTATGCCATGCCCCTGCCCCTCACTTACGTTATTTCTCCATTATCAGTTCTTTGTGGTCGGCTTTGGCGCGGATAATCATTTCTTCCAGTCTTTTGATGTTCTTCTTGTGCCTGTCCACGGCGAAGCCGATGCGGATGTGTTCTTCTTCCGTGAAGTCCGGGCTGTTGAAGGCTTCCTGTATGCGCAGGAGCCGTGCCTTCACGTCCCTGAGTTCATCTTCCATGGGCTTTACATGCTGCAGGGCAAAGCCGTAGACGGAGCGTATCTGCTCGTCCACATACTGGGCGTAGCCGTTCTCCCCTGATTCCTTCTCCAGCCACTTGGCCACATGGGAGATGACGTCATAGGGACTCTCGCCGCCGTGAATCATGCCGACTATTTCCATCTTGATAAGCTCTTCCCTGCCGTGAGGCATGGTGACAAGGGGATCTTTTTCTTCTTCTGCCATCGAATTTTCCTCCAATAGAAAAAAGCAAGGAACCACATCAGTGATTCCCTGCCCTTAATATCAGCTTATGCCTCTGCGCCGATGGCGTTGTTCAGACCCTCAACCAGAGCATCAACGTCAATGCCGTGAGCCATGCAGCCCTGCTCGATGTTCTCGAAGCGGGCGGCAGCGCAGCCCAGGCAGCCCATGCCGGAGTTCACGAAGACGTCAACGGTGTCGGGGTACTTCTGTACAACTTCCAGAATGCTCATATCTTTAGTGATAGCCATTTTCTTACCTCCTGAAATATAGCCATTAACATCAATTATTATCAGTTGGACTCAACCAATGAGGAAATTATACAGCCTATAGTCGAGTTTTGCAATAGGTAAAAAAGTCCCTGGCAGAGCATATTTTTTCAGTCAGGGCTGGTTTTTTCCATAAAATAGAGATACAATATCTTCTATCGTGATTTCATGCGTGTGGAGGAAAGAAATGCGGGAACGGCAGGTAAAGCAGGGCTCCGGCGGCAAGTATTTCTTGCTGCTGATGATGCTCATCATGGGCGTGGGGGCATGGCTGTTTTTGGGCAATGGCAAAGAGAGTGAGGCTCAGGAAACTGTGCCAGTGCAGGAGGCGGCAGTTGTGCCTGCTGCTGAGGCAGCTGTCGATGGTGTGAAGGTGCTGGTGCTTAACTACCATAAAATAGACAACAAGCATCACTCTCTGGCGGTAAAGCCTGAGGACTTCGAGAGCCAGCTCAAGTATCTTTCTGACCACGGCTACCACAGCATTTCTCCCGATGAGCTCTATGAGGGGCTGGCTGGTACGAAGCCCCTGCCTGAGAATCCCGTGCTGATTACTTTCGATGACGGGTACAAGGACAATTACACCACGGCCTTTCCTTTGTTGAAGAAGTATGGCTTCAAGGCCACTATTTTTGCAGTCACCAGCTTCCTGGGCAAGCAGCCCCAGTATTTCACCTGGGAGCAGGCCCGGGAAATGGAGCAGCATGGCATTTCTATCCAGTCCCATACTGCTACCCACCGTTCTATGACGGATTTGTCTGATGAGGAGCTGCGCTCAGAGCTGGCAGATTCCAAGAGAAAGGCGGAGGAGGAGCTGGGGCATCCGGTGGAGTATATGGCCTATCCCACGGGGACTTATAACCTGCACATTGCGGAAATGGTAAAGGAAGCAGGGTACAAGGCGGCTTTTACCATCAAGTATGGGAATGTGGACGAGGCCAGCAATATCTACGCGCTGGAAAGGGTGCCGGTGTTCCATACGGCGCATACCAATAGAGATTTTTTGGAGCGTATAAGATATACGCCTATCTTTGAGAAGTTTGGCTGGACAAAGAGTTGATGACACGAATTGCATAGTTTTAGACGGGTTCTTGGGCTTTTTTTGCTGGAACCTGTCTTTTTGTGCTGAAATCAATCTGAAAGGGGCTTTTTGCTTGCCAAAGCAGGAGATTTTTGATATAAATTGAATAGGTAAAGTGGGGCAAAGTGGAGGTTTGTGGTTCTAAGGTGGTGAGGCAGGATGTTCATGGGGGAGTACCGCCATGCCATTGATGCCAAAGGGCGCATTATCCTGCCGGCTGATTTCCGCCAGGAATTGGGTGTTTCCTTCATCATCACCAAGGGGCTGGATAAATGCCTTTTCCTTTACGGGCAGCAGGCCTGGGAGGAGATGGCGGCGAAGCTTCGCGCCCTGCCGCTGGCCAAGGCTGAGGCCCGGGCCATAGTGCGGTTCTTCTTTGCAGGAGCACGCACTATGGAGTGCGACAAGCAGGGGCGTTTCCTGGTGCCTGCCAACTTGCGCAATTATGCGGGGATTGCTCTGAAAGAGGATGTGATTCTCACAGGGGCGGATAATCGCATAGAGGTTTGGAGCAAGAATCAGTGGAATGAATACACAGGCGAGGTTGAGCCTGATGTGACGTCTATTGCAGCTTCGCTGGCGGAGTTGGGTATCCTATAGTCAAGTTTCGTCTGTTCATTTTCTTTGGCGCAAAGAAAACGAACCAAAAGGTAAACATGCCGGTGGCATGTTTACCGGACTGAAATCACATCGTGTGATTTCCGCGTCCGCGGGGCCCATCCATGGGCCCTGGGGTTCGTGGGATTCGGGAGTTCTAGTGTTTCGGGGAGTTTTGGAGTATGGAGTTTCATCACGTTAGTGTTATGCTGGAAGAGACGGTGCAGGGGGTTGTTACCGATCCGGCTGGAACTTATGTGGACTGTACTCTGGGCGGTGGGGGGCATTCTCATCGCATTACTGAATTGCTGGCTCCTGAGGGTAGGCTGATCGGACTTGATCAGGATGAGGCGGCTATCAAGGCGGCTTCTGAACGTCTTGCTGATGCTTCCTGCAGAGTGGATATCGTGCATAGCAATTTCCGCCATCTGGAAAAGGTTCTGCATGATTTGGGCATTGAGCAGGTCGATGGTGTTGTTTTCGACCTGGGGGTTTCTTCCCATCAGATTGATACCGCAGAGCGGGGCTTTTCCTATATGCAGGATGCGCCTCTGGATATGCGCATGGACCCGGAGGCCAGCCTTTCCGCCTATGAAGTGGTGAATACTTACAGCCAGGAGGAACTGGCACGGATTTTCCACGATTACGGGGAGGAGCGCTGGGGCAAGCGCATCGCAGAATTTATCGTGAAAGAGCGGGAAACTGTTCCTATCAAAACCACTGGTGAACTGGTGGAGGTCATTTGCAAGGCGGTGCCCAAAGCCGTGCGCCGGGCAGCCACAGGACATCCTGCCAAGAGGATTTTTCAGGCCATCCGCATCGAGGTCAATGACGAGCTGGGGATTTTGGAGAACGCCTTCAAGACAGCGGTGAAATTCCTGAAGCCCGGAGGTCATCTGGCTATCATCACTTTCCATTCACTTGAGGACAGGATAGCCAAGCAGACTTTGAAGGAATTGGCAAGAGGGTGTATCTGCCCGCCTGAGCTGCCGGTTTGCACTTGCAACCATAAGCCGGAGATCAAGCTCCTGGGAAAGCCCAGGCAGGCCACAAAAGAGGAACTGAGGGATAATTCCCGTTCAAAGAGCGCAAAATTGCGCATAGCCGTGAAATTGGGGTAATGAATCGAAAGGGATTTTCAGGGGAATCAATGCAAGGGGGGAAATACAGGATGTCAGCTCAGAGAAAATACTATGAGTATGAAGAGGAGTTCTATGAAGAGCAGGTTCCTCTTTCTCGTGAGGACGAAATCAAGACCTTGAAGGTGCGCTCCAAAGAGCCGCTTTTCAAGACCGTGGTGGATACGGCCACCCGCTCCCATTGCCAGATACTCTTTCTGGTGGCAGCGGTGATGGCACTCTTGGTGACGGTGGGCAGCGGTGTTTCAGCCAGCCGGGGCTATGCTTTGGTGGCAACCCAGAACCAGGCAGAGCAGCTGGAGCAGGAGAATGAACGGCTGCGCATTGAGAACGCCAAGTTGAAAGCACCGCAGCGCATCAAGGATATTGCTGAGGGCGAGCTGGGAATGACTGTTCCCAAGAAAATCTACTTTGCACATGAGAATTAACTGATGGAATCGCAGAGTGGATTCTCGGCCGTCAGTTGAGAAAAAGAAGCTGGCCAGGTCAGCTTCTTTTCTTTTGCGGATTTTTCATTGTAAAATATGCGCTATAGCGTTAAAATATTTTACGGCTCGCGGAGCCGAAGGAGGACATATATGAAACTTGTGAAAGAACTGGCTGCCCTTGTCAAGGGGGCCGTCATCAAAGGCGATAAAGAGACGAAAGTAACCGGCATCGAGCATGATTCCCGCAAAGTAGAGCATGGGACTATGTTCGTGTGCATTCCTGGTGCCCATGTGGACGGCCATGATTTCATTCCCCAGGCAGAGAAGGCAGGGGCCAAGGCCATCCTCACTACTCGTGAGGACATCGAGCCTCCTTTTGGCGGGGCGGTGTTGGTGGTACCGGATCTGCAGGAGGCACTGGACACCATCGTGCCCTTCTTCCATGACTATCCGGCCCGCTCTATGCGCATCATCGGCATCACGGGCACCAACGGCAAGACCACTACCAGCTATGTGACCCGCGCCATTCTGCGGGCGGCAGGCTACAAGGTGGGGCTCATCGGCACCATCCAGATCATGATGGAAGACGAAGTCTTCCCCATTCACAATACCACTCCCGATGTGGTGGAGCTGCAACACACGCTGGCCATCATGCGTGACAAGGGCATGGACTATGTGGTAATGGAGGTTTCCTCCCATGCTCTGGACCAGAACCGGGTGGCGGGTATTGAGTTCGACACGGTGGTATTCACCAATCTCACCCAGGACCATCTGGACTACCACAAGACTTTGGAAAACTACAAGCTGGCCAAGGCCAGGCTGTTTGATTTGGTCAGCGCTCCCGGTGTCAAGGAGCGCAAGTGCGCCGTGGTGAACATCGACGACGAGGCCGGCGCCACTATGCTGGAGCATGCCAAGTGCCCCCACATCACCTATGCCATTGACCGTGAGGCAGACCTCAGGGCCCTTGATGTGGAGGTGGAGGCTTCCGGCACCCATGTCATGCTGGAAAATGAAAAATTCTGCAACGAGAAATTCTGCATGATGCCTCTGCGCCTGCATCTGGCAGGTCGTTTCAACGTCTACAACGTCATGAGCGCTGTTGGTGCTGCCATTGCAGAGAATATCGAGCCTGCCATCATTCAGAAGGTGCTGGAGTCCTTTACGGCTGTGTCTGGCCGCTTCGAGCTGGTGCGCACTGGCAATGAAAGCCAGGACTTCTCCATTATCGTGGACTATGCCCATACTCCTGACGGGGTGGAAAATGTGCTGAAGACTGCCCGCCAGATTGCCAAGGCAAAAATCATCTCTGTCTTTGGCTGCGGCGGCGACCGCGACCGCACCAAGCGCCCAATTATGGGCCGCCTGGCAGCAGAGCTTTCCGATGTGGTGATTGCCACCTCTGACAACCCCCGCACTGAGGACCCGGAATTCATCCTGTCCCAGGTAGAGGAAGGTGTGCTGGAGAAAATCGGCTCCAAGCACCATGAGAAGATCATCGACCGCAGGGAGGCCATCTTCCGGGCGGTTGAGCTGGCCCAGAAGGACGATATCGTGGTCATCCTGGGCAAGGGCCATGAGGACTATCAGATACTGAAGGACAAGACCATTCACTTTGACGATAAGGAAGTGGCCCGGGCTGCCGTGGCTGCCAAGTTTGCGTAAGGGGGAGCATTGATGCCTGCATTTACTCTTGATGAAGTGCTGAAGGCTACGGGAGCCAAAGTTGTTTGTGAGACAGCCGGTGACTTTGCCGATGTAGTGACGGATACCCGCAAGATTGCGGAGAAGGTGCTTTTTGTGGCCCTGAAGGGCGAGCGCTTCAACGGCGAGGATTTCGCCGCCGAGGCTCTGAAGCAGGGGGCAGCTGGCGTTATCGTGGGCAGCGGCTGCACCAGGGAGAATCTTGAGGCAGCGCAAAAGG
The DNA here is from genome assembly GCF_900108415.1 of Selenomonas sp. KH1T6. Taxonomy (NCBI): domain Bacteria; kingdom Bacillati; phylum Bacillota; class Negativicutes; order Selenomonadales; family Selenomonadaceae; genus Selenomonas; species Selenomonas sp. KH1T6. The sequence goes on along the minus strand of NZ_FNWN01000028.1, from coordinate 11,690 downwards.
AGCAGGGCACTGTCCTGCAGGTGGAAGATACCCTGGCTGCCTATCAGCAAATCGCCCATCTGCACCGCATGAGATTTGACCTGCCTGTGGTGGCTATCACTGGTTCCAATGGCAAGACTACCACCAAGGATTTGACAGCGGCAGTGCTGTCTGCCCGCGGTCCGGTGCAGAAGACCCAGGCCAACTTCAACAACGAGATAGGCCTGCCTTTGACCCTGCTGGGAATAGAAGAGCAGCATACGGCAGCTGTGGTGGAAATCGGTATGCGGGGCCTGCATCAGATCGAGGCTCTGGCTCCTGTGGCGGCGCCTCAGGTGGGCATTGTCACCAATGTAGGTGAGACCCATATGGAGCTGCTGGGGTCCCTTGAGAATATCGCCAGGGCCAAGGCGGAGCTGGTGGAGGCTATTCCTGCCGGCGGCACGGTGATCCTGAATGCGGATAATCCCTATGTGGCAGGCATGGCTGACAAGGCCAAGGAGGGTGTAAGGGTCATTACCTTTGGCATTGAGAATCCTGCTGAGGTGAAGGCTGAGGCCGTACGCACCGAAGGTAGCAAGACCCTCTTTATGGTGGAATACGCCAAGGAGCGCCATGAGTATGTCCTGCCCATGGTGGGCAGGCACAATGTAGAGAATGCCCTGGCGGCAATTTCTGCCGGGTTTGCTCTGGGCATGAAGGCGGAGGAAATCCGTGAGGGCCTGCTTAATCTGGAAGCCACCAAAATGCGCTTTGAGTGCCAGGAGGTTGGACCGTGGCATGTGGTGAACGATGCCTACAATGCCAGCCCTATGTCCATGAAGGCGGCTATTGAGACTCTGTCCGAGCTGGTGAAGGACGGCCGCAAGATTGCGGTGATGGGGGATATGCTGGAATTGGGCGACGTTGAAGAGGAAGCTCACCGTGAGGTGGGACGTCAGCTTGCGGCGCACGGTTTTAGTGCAGTGGTTACCCGTGGGAAACTTGGGGCCTTGATTGCTGAAGGGGCAAAGGGTTCCGGGATTGCGGAGGCTTATTGCTGCGAGTCTCATGAGGAGGCTGCGGCGAAGCTGAAGGAGATTTTGCAGCCTGGGGATACGGTTTTATTCAAGGGCTCCCGGGGTATGCAGATGGAGAAAATTATCGATTTATTGAGGTAAGGCTTCGGCTGTTCATTTTCTTTGGCGCAAAGAAAACGAACCAAAAGAAAACGCGGACTGAAATCACATCGTGTGATTTCCGCGTCCGCGGGGCCCATCCATGGGCCCTGGGGTTCGGGAGTTCGTAGGTTCGTGGAGTTTGAGAGTTTGAGAGCCTTGGGGTTCTTGTTGATTTTAGAAAGAGGCATCAATTGTGGATAATAGCCTGATAGTGGCTGCGGCGGTGGCTGCTGGTTTTGTACTTATGACGGGGCCGTTTTTTATTCCCTGGCTGCATAAGCTGAAATTTGGTCAGAGCATTCGTGAGGAGGGGCCTCAGAGCCATCAGGCCAAGAGCGGCACTCCTACCATGGGGGGCATCATGATTATTCTGGGGATAGTCATAGGCACTTTGGCGGGGGCTCCCTGGACTGCGGAGATACTTTTGGCCCTGTTCATCACTTTGGGGCATTTTGCTTTGGGATTCCTGGATGACTATATCAAAGTAGTGAAGAAGAGGAATCTGGGACTTAAGGCAAAGCAGAAGCTTTTGGGGCAGATTATCATTGCTCTGGTGACCATCTATATTGGTACTAAGGAACTTGGCATTGATACTTCCATCTGGCTGCCGGTGCTCAATGCCAATGTGGATATCGGCTTTGGCTATTATCTGCTGGTGCTCTTTGTGCTGGTGGGCACTTCCAATGCGGTGAACCTCACGGACGGCTTGGACGGACTGGCTTCCGGCACCATGGCGGTGGCGGCCAGCTGCTATGGGGTGGTCTGCGCTCTCACCGGTCACAGCGACCTGGCGATTTTCTGCGTGGCCATTGTGGCGGCCTGCCTGGCTTTCCTGCGGTTCAACGCCCATCCTGCCAAGGTCTTTATGGGGGACACTGGGTCCCTGGCCCTGGGGGGCGCGCTGGCGGCGGTGGGCATCCTCACTCATACGGAAATCCTGCTGGTGATTATCGGTCTGGTTTTCGTGTGCGAGGCCCTGTCTGTCATCATGCAGGTCACTTACTTCAAGGCCACCGGCGGCAAGCGCATCTTCCGCATGAGCCCCATCCACCATCATTTTGAGCTGGGTGGCTGGTCCGAGACAAAGGTGGTCCTGGTGTTCTGGAGTGTAGGGCTGCTGGCTGGTATGGCAGGATTGATGTTGGTTAAATAACGAGGTGCATAACAATGGAGCTGGAGTTAGCAGGGAAAAAGGTACTGGTCATCGGTGCAGGCATCAGCGGCTTTGCCGCTGCCAAGGTTGCTAAGCGGTTTGGTGCTGAGGTCACTTTGAGTGATGCCAAGCAGGAAGCTGACCTGAAGTACGATTTTGCAGAGCTTAGGACGCTGGGCGTAGAGCTGGCTTTCGGTCCCCAGCAGGAGGAGATGCTGGCCGGGGTGGATATGGTCATCGTGTCCCCGGCTGTGCCCGTGCGGGTGCCTATTATCAAGGCTGCCTATGAGAAGGGCATCAGGGTGCTTTCTGAGGTGGAGATGGCCTATGAACTTGCCCAATCTCCTTTTGCTTCTGTTACCGGTACCAATGGCAAGACCACCACGGTTACCCTGCTGGGTGAGCTGCTGGCTGCCCATTTCCTTGCTGGCAAGACCGGCGTAGGCGGCAATATTGGCATTCCCTTGGTGGAAGAAGCCTTGCGGGTAGGGGAGGGCGGTGCCATCGCTGCTGAGATTTCCAGCTACCAGATGGAGGCCACCGAGGACTTCCATCCCCATGTGGCGGCGGTGCTGAATGTCACGCCCGACCACATTGTGCGCCACGGCTCCATGGAGGTCTATCAGGCCATGAAGGAGCGCATGTTTGCCCAGCAGACGGCTGAGGACTTTTTGGTGCTGAATTACGATGACAGCCACACTCGTGGCATGGCAGAGCGTGCCCATGGCAAGGTCTGTTATTTCAGCCGCAAAGAGGAACTGCAGGAGGGCGCTTATGTGCGCCAGGCTGACAACCGTCTGGTTATCATTTGGGCTGGCAAGGTCCATGAGCTTTGCACTGTGGAGGAGCTGGGCATCAAGGGCGGCCACAATGTGGAAAATGCCCTGGCAGCGGCTGCTTCTGCTTTCCTCATGGGAGCCACGGTGGAGGAAATGGTGCCGGTGCTGAAAGCCTTCAAGGGGGTGGAGCACCGCATCGAGCCGGTCAGGGAACTGGACGGGGTGGCTTATTACAATGATTCCAAGGCCACCAATACGGATTCTGCCATCAAGGCGCTGGAGACTTTCCCGGGGCATATCATCCTGCTGGCTGGCGGTGATGACAAGCTGACTGACCTGACGGAGTTTATGGGGCTGGTGAAGGAGCGCTGCGACGAGCTGATTCTCTTGGGAGCTGCCGCTGAGCGTTTTCAGGAAGAAGCCATCAAGAACGGTTATCCTAAGGAGCATATCCACATGGTGGGCTTCAGCATGGAGGAAGCCGTGGCCACGGCGCATAAGCTGGCCAAGGCACCCCAGGTGGTGCTGCTTTCTCCTGCCTGCGCCAGCTTCGATATGTACGAAGGGTTCGAGGCCCGTGGCAGGGATTTCAAGAGACTGGTGAATGACTTGCGCTAAGGCGTTCGGGACCCCTTTCAAATAAAGGGGATGTGACATTATTTTCTTTAGTATGCATAATGAAATTACAGGTCTTACCTGCCCCGTTTACGGGGAAGGTGGCAGCCCGAAGGGCTGACGGAAGGGGGGCTAGGGGTCGAACAAGTATCTTCGAAGTGAATTGTTCGGCTGCTCCTCCCCCTTCCACCACCTTCGGTGGTCCCTTGCCAGGGAGCCCACTGGGCTCCCGCGCTTACGCGCCCCCCGCAAGCGGGGGAGGTCAGGCAACACCTTTCAGTGCGATTACTATTATACTCATAGGCGAGGGGAGCGGTATTTTGCGGATTATTGTTTCGGGGGGCGGCACGGGCGGTCATATCTACCCGGCCATCACCATCATCAATACCATCAGGGAAAAGTGCCCGGAGGCGGAGTTCCTTTATGTGGGGACTCCTCATGGGCTGGAGGCGGATATTGTGCCCAAGGAGGGGCTGCCCTTTGCCACTGTGGACCTGCAGGGCTTTGAGCGCCGCCTGACTCCCAGGAATCTCCTGCGGGCTGGCAGGGCCATGGCGGCGGTGGCGAAGGCTGCCAAAATCGTACGTGATTTCAGGCCCGATGTGGTGATAGGCACCGGAGGCTACGTCTGCGGGCCTATCCTCATGGCGGCCAGTCTCAAGCATATCCCCACTTTGGTGCAGGAGCAGAATGTGCTGCCTGGTATTACCAACAAGCTGCTCTCCCACTTCGTGAGCCGCATTGCGGTGGGCTCCGAGGCGGCCCTGCCTTATTTCCCCTCAGAGAAGACCGTTTATACGGGCAACCCCATCCGCCGGGCGGTGATGGAGGCTGAACGTGAAGAAGGGGCCAAGGCTTTCGGCTTTGATCCAGGGAAAAAGACGGTGCTCATTTCCGGGGGCAGCCGGGGGGCGCGGGCTATCAACAGGGCCATGATTGAGGTGCTAGTGAAGGCAGCGGAGAATCCCCAGGTGCAGATGCTCCATGCCACCGGGGCCAAGGAGTACGATGATGTGATAAGCCGCCTGAAGGAAGCGGGGCTTGCCGAACTGCCGGAGCATATCAAGGTGGTTCCTTACCTTTACAATATGCCCCAGGCTCAGGCTATGGCGGATCTGGCGGTGTTCAGGGCCGGGGCTACGGGGCTGTCGGAGCTGACAGCCCGGGGGATTCCCTCCATCCTGGTGCCTTACCCCTATGCGGCGGAGAACCATCAGGAGTTCAACGCCCGGGCCCTGGAGAAGGAGGGAGCGGCCAGGGTGATCCTCAACAAGGACCTGACTGCCGGGAATCTGGGGGCGGCTCTGGAGGAGCTGCTGGCTGATGAGGAAGGGCTCAAAGCCATGTCAGAAGCCAGCCGCAAGTTGGGAAAGCCGGAGGCCGCAGAGGAGATTGCCGATATGGTGTTGACTTTGGCGCAGAATAGCTAAGAAAGGGATAGTGGTCATGAAGCAGCTCAAGGAGCTTAAAGATATCAAAAAAATTCATTTCGTAGGCATTGGGGGCGCTGGCATGAGCCCGCTGGCCAAAGTCATGTGCGAGCTGGGCTATGAGGTCACCGGCTCTGACAGGGATAACAGCGGCGTCATTGAGAATCTGGTTAAGCTGGGCGCCAAAGTCACTCTTGGTGGCCAGAAGGCGGAGAATGTTCGCGGAGCTGATGCCATCGTGGTGTCCTCTGCCATTCCCCATGACAACCCGGAGGTGCTGGCAGCCAAGGATCTGCACATCACACGCCTGCACCGCTCCGATATCAATGCAGCTCTGGTAAACGAATACAAGGGCATTGCTGTGGCAGGTGCCCACGGCAAGACCACTACTTCCGCCATGTTGGGGGTGACCCTGGACAGGGCTGGGATTTCCCCTACGGTCATCGTAGGCGGCGAGGTGCCTGACCTGGGTACCAATGCCAAGCTGGGCCAGGGGGATTATCTGGTGTCTGAGGCTGACGAGAGCGACGGCTCTTTCCTGAAGCTCCATCCCCATATCGCCGTGGTCACCAATGTGGAAGATGACCACATGGACCATTATGGCACCATGGAGAACATCATCAAGGCTTTCACCCAGTTCCTGGAGAATGTGGACAAGGAAACGGGGTATGCGGTGCTCTGCTTCGAGAACGAGAACCTGCGCAACATTGCCAAAAACCTTGACCGCAAGGTGTTCTCCTACGCCATCGAGCAGGAAGCAGATTACAATGCCAAGAACATCACCACCGGCGGCAGGGGCATTGCCTTTGACGTCTATAAGAAAGAGGAAAAGCTGGGCCATGTGGAGCTGAATATACCGGGCCGTCACAATGTGCTGGATGCCATGGCCTGCATCGTCACGGGCCTTTCTGTGGGGGTTTCCTTTGAAAAGATGGCCGAGGGCTTGGCCAATTTCCACGGGGCCAAGCGCCGCTTCCAGACCAAGGGTCGGGAGCAGGGAGTCTGGGTGGTGGATGATTACGCTCACCATCCCACGGAGATTGCCGCCACCCTGAAGGCTGCCAAGGAGACCAGCCCCCAGCGCCTGATCTGCGTGTTCCAGCCCCACCGCTACAGCCGCACCCAGCTCTTGCATGAGGAGTTCGGCGGGGCGTTCGTTTCCGCTGACAAGCTGGTGCTGACGGACATTTACGGGGCAGGGGAAGCACCAATTCCGGGCATTGACGGGCGTACGGTGCTGGAGGAAGTGCTGCGCCAGTCAGGCCAGGATGTGACCTATGTGCCTGAGCGCGAGAAGCTGGCAGAGTTCCTGTCCAAAGAAGTAAGAGAAGGCGACCTGGTGATTACTATGGGCGCAGGGGATATATACAAGACCGGTGAAGAGCTGGTTGAAATGCTGAAGAAGTAAGGGAGCCATAAGAAATGAATCAGGATAAGATAGTTGTAGTAATGGGCGGCACTTCCACGGAGGCCGAGGTTTCCCGCCGTACCGGCACGGCCATTTTGAACGCTCTGAAGTCCAAGGGATATAATGCCGAGGGCATGGAACTGGTACCAAAAACCTTTGCCAACGATATCCAGAAGACGGGCTGTGCCATTGTCTTCAATGCCCTCCACGGCAAGTTCGGCGAGGACGGCCTGTTGCAGGGCACCCTTGATATGCTGGGCATTCCCTACACCGGCTCCGGGGTGCTGGCTGCGGCTGTCACCATGGACAAGGCCGCTTCCAAGCGGGTCTTCGTGGCTGAGGGAATTTCCACTCCCCGCTCCCGCACTTACTACAGCTATGAGATGAAGCGGGGCCTGGCTGCCGAGATTGAAGCAGAGTTCTCTCTGCCCATGGTGGTGAAGGCTGCTTCTCAGGGCTCCAGCATCGGCGTCTATATCGTGGAGAGCCGCGATGAATTGAAGAACGCATTGGTGCAGGCTTTCAAGTACAACGACGAAGTGCTGGTGGAGGAGTTCATTGAGGGCCGGGAGCTGACGGTGGCTGTATGGGGCAACGAGGAAGCGAAGGAAGCCTTCCCCATCATCGAGATCACTACCCTTACGGGGCGTTATGACTACGACAGCAAGTACACCAAGGGCGCTTCTTCTCACATCATTCCTGCGCCCATGAGCGAGGAAAAGACCAAGGAGATTCAGGAACTGGCCATCAAGACCTTCACCGCCTGCGGCTGCAAAGGCGTGGCCCGGGTGGACATGATGCTGTCCAAAGACGAGGTGCCTTATGTCATCGAGGTCAATTCCGTGCCGGGCATGACGGAGGTTTCCCTGGTGCCGGATGCAGCAAGGGCCAAGGGCATCGAGTTCCCGGAGCTCTGCGAGCGGATGCTGGAGATGGCTGGGTTCAAGATTTCTTAATCATGTTAAAGTGAATATAGTATACACAATGAAATTATAGGTCTTACCTGCCCCGTTTACGGGGAAGGGGGACCGTCGAAGACGGTGGAAGGGGGGACTTGGAGGGCTGACTTTGCGACCCCTGGCTCCCCCTTCCGTCAGCCTTCGGCTGCCACCTCCCCCGCAAGCGGTGGAGGTCAATAGCTGTTAATTACTTTGTCATACTATAGGAGGTGTGAAGATATGGCAGATAATATAAGAGTCAGGAGAAGTCCCAGGCGCATATTTAAGGGATTGTTGTTTCTGATTGTTACCTGTGGTCTGGTAGCCCTCCTGGTCTATTCGCCCATTTTCACTCTCCAGAAGCTGAATGTCAAAGGGGCGGTATACCTCAGCGAGGACGAGATTGCCTACATTGCCCGGGTGCAGAAGGGGCAGCCGCTCTTCAATCTGGAGACCGCTGAGGTGACGGAGAACCTTTTGAAGGATTTGCGCATTGAATCGGCTACGGTGAAGCGGAACCTGCCTTATAGCCTGGATATCAATATCGTTGAGCGCGTGCCGGTGGCTACGGTGGCTTCAGAATACGGCTACGTGGATCTTGACAGGCAGGGGAAGGTCATTGCGGCTTATCGCAATCTGCGCCATGTGCCTATTCCTTTGATTACCGGGGTTACTGTCCATGACCTTTACATAGGGGATGATGTGCGTGATGCCAATATCAGTAAGGTGCTGTCCCTGCTGCAGGAGCTGAGCCCTGAGGCCCTTAATCAGCTTTCCGAAGTGAATGCAGCCAATCCTGAGTCGCTGGTGGCCTATACAGCCAAGGCAGTGCAGATACGCCTGGGCAATCTGGACAGGTTGGAGGAAGAAGTGAAGCTCACGGAAGATTTCCTCCAGGACCAGCAGACCAGCCCCTATGCCGTGGAGTATGTGGATTTCAGCTATGAGGTGCCTGTGATAAGGCTCAAGGATGTGCTGGTAGAAGTGCATCAGGAAGGGAAGGGTATATGATAAAAATCCGTCAGGGACGCTGGTCTATCGCCTGTGTCTGCATGGTGCTGGGCTTCATGGTAGCTGTGCAGCTGCGCACCACCGCTGACATGAAGGGCAGTGTTTCCTACCAGCGCATTGAGGAAATCACCGAAAGGCTTTTGACTACAGAGCAGGAGCGGGACGGGCTGAAAGAAGAACTTTCCACTTTGCGCAAGCAGAAGGCTTCTGAAGCCGGCGGCACCATCAGTGAGGATATACGTCTCAGGGCTGGCCTTACTCCCGTGGTGGGGGAGGGGGTCATCGTGAAGCTGGAGGACAGCAGCGCTGCGGCTAAGGCGGGGGAGAACCCTAACCTCTACATTATCCATGATGATGATTTGCTGAAGGTCATCAATGAGCTTCGTGCCGCAGGGGCAGAGGCTATTTCTATCAATGGACAGCGCCTGGTTGGTACCTCGGAAATCCGCTGTGCCGGGCCTACCCTGTCGGTGAACAATGTGCGCTCTGCTCCGCCCTTTGAAATCAGGGCCATTGGCGAGTCCAAGAGCCTGGAGAATGCTATCAAAATGCGGGGGGGCGTAGCAGAGACTTTGAAGGTCTGGGGCATCCAGCTGGAGGTTTCCACCAGCCAGTCTGTCTACATTCCCGCTTACAAAGGTTCTACTTCCCATACTTATGCCCATGAGACGGAGGAAAAGGAGGGGGAGACCAAATGATACTGCCTATATTGGGACTTATAGCAGGTTTTGCCATTGGCTATGTTTTCCCCGTGGTGATTCCCCTGGCTTATGCCAAGCTCTTTTCCGTGGCGCTCCTGGCTTCTCTTGATTCCGTCTTCGGCGGTCTCAGGGCTGCTCTTAGCGGCCATTTTGACAATACGGTCTTTATCAGCGGATTCTTCACCAATGCGCTGCTGGCGGCTTTCCTGGTCTTTGTGGGGGACCGCCTGGGCATAGACCTTTACTATGTGGCCCTGCTGACCTTTGGCTTCCGCATATTCAAGAATCTGGCGATACTGCGCCGCCACCTGTTGAAAAAGCACGGCCTTGAAAGGCCTCATTTGCCTGATGAGTGAGGGATTGAGAAGTTTTTCAAAGTGACTACTGGAAAAACGCTCTTAATGATGGTAAAATGGTAAGGCGTAGATAGTGTAATGATTTAAGTGCGCCCCAGGGAGCGCATGGACATATTGGTTCGTATGGGGGTTTGAGTGATGTTTGAGTTGGATGATAACGGCCTGGACCAGCTGGCCAACATTAAGGTAATAGGTGTAGGCGGTGGCGGCAGCAATGCTGTGAACCGCATGATTAATCTGGGACTTCAGGGCGTAGAGTTCATCGCCGTCAATACGGATGCTCAGGCGCTCTTGAAATCTTTGGCACCCAAGCGCATGCAGATCGGCGAGAAGCTGACCCGCGGCCTGGGAGCTGGCGCACAGCCCGAGATCGGTCAGAAAGCGGCCGAGGAGAGCCGTGATGATATCCTCGAGGCGCTGCGCGGCGCAGACATGGTTTTCGTCACCGCTGGTATGGGCGGCGGCACCGGCACAGGTGCTGCTCCTGTGGTAGCTGAATGTGCCCGGGAGATCGGTGCGCTGACTGTTGGTGTTGTGACCCGTCCCTTCAGCTTTGAGGGCATGCGCAGAAAGCGCAACGCTGAGTCCGGCATTGCAACTCTCAAGCAGCATGTTGACACCATCATCACCATTCCCAATGACCGTCTGCTGCAGGTGGTGGACAAGAAGACTTCCATCACCCAGGCTTTCCTGGAGGCAGATGATATCCTGCGCCAGGGCGTCAAGGGCATTTCTGACCTCATCGCTCAGCCGGGCCTTATCAATCTGGACTTTGCAGATGTGCGCTCCATCATGAGCAATGCAGGTACCGCTCTCATGGGTATCGGCGAGGCTACCGGTGAGAACGCTGCTGTGGAGGCAGCCAAGAACGCCATCGCTTCTCCTTTGCTGGAGACTACCATCGATGGCGCAAGAGGCGTACTTATCAACGTCACCGGTGCCGAGGAGAACCTCAGCATGTACGAGGTTACCGAGGCTTCCAATACCATTCACGAGGCCGTCAACGGCCAGGCCAACATCATCTGGGGTGCCGCTGTGGATAACACTATGGGCGACACTGTCAAGGTCACTGTAGTTGCTACTGGCTTTGACAACCCGGACGAGGTGGGGGCTCCTGCCCCCCAGCAGCCGGCAAAGCCTGCTGTTGCTCCTGCTGCGCCTGTGGCGCCTAATCTCTTTGGCCAGCAGCTGGCAGCAACCCCGGCTCAGCAGCCCCAGCAGCAGCCTGCAGCTCCTGTTCAGGAGCCGGTAGAGCCTTTTATTGACATTCCTGTGTGGATGCGCAAGAAGTAATGAGAAGATGTATCTCCTGCCTTTTGGGGCAGGAGATATTTTTTTTATAACGAGTACAAGATGTCCCCACTTCTATAAGTGGGGGCGGTAACTTACTAACAGGTGGCGAGTTAATATCTCCCGCCTCGTTGAAAGGCCAAGAGGAAGTTTTGCCTTCGGCAAAACTGGAACAATGGCCTTATAAATGTAAAAAAGTGATTGACAACAGATGTATAAGAGGGTATAATAATCACTGTTGTTGTCGTTGGTTTTGTTGACAGCAAATGGGTAGGTGCCCGAGTGGTTAAAGGGAGCAGACTGTAAATCTGCCGCCTCACGGCTACGATGGTTCGAATCCATCCCTGCCCACCATTTATTTTGGCGGCATAGCTCAGCTGGCTAGAGCATGCGGTTCATACCCGCAGTGTCCGGAGTTCAAGTCTCTGTGCCGCCACCATTTGAATTTGACAACACCGCTTCGGCGGTGTTTTTTTGTCACCTCCTCAAGTATTGGAAAAAGATCTTAAAAAGTTATTGACAAATGACTTGAAGGCGTGTATCATAATACAAGTCGCTAACGGGAGCGGCAAGCACGAAAGAGTTTCCTACAATATAAAAGAGAGCCTTGATTGGCCAGCAAAAATATTGAAAAAGAAATTCAAAAAAAGTGCTTGACACTCCGAAAGAGACAAGATAAAATAAACAAGTCGCTTCAAGTGAGCGACTCTTGAGAAATCAAGTTGTTCCTTGAAAACTAAACAATGCAAACGAAAACAAATTTGTTTTCAAGCCAGATGTTAGTCAAACTTTTAGTTTGAACCAAAACATCGGTTGCACATCTGAAAAGATGAAGCATGGTTATAAAGAAACCATACTGAATAGCAACTG